>NZ_JBNDIT010000005.1:0-265091 GCF_050434545.1 Comamonas sp. 4034
AACTTGCGCTGCGTAGCTGCTGAGGTGTGTAAGACACCGGCGACGGTGACAATTCCTGCGGGTCAAAGCAGCGTGAACTTTGTCGTGACGGGTGTGGACATCGGATCAACGCAGATTGAGGCAACCGGCAGCAGTCATGATGCAAGCTATCTCAATGCGGAGACGATCACGCCGACATTGCGCTTGCAAAATGTCCCTAGTGCAATAGCGGTGAGTAATAGCTATTCATCGATATATGTCGCCTCGGAGGTTCCCGGATCGTACTACTCCAGTAGCCAGGTACCAGCAGCGGCTCTTCCTATCACCTTCACCAGCTCCGTCCCATCAGTGGGCACGGTAACCAGCACGGTGAACTGGCCCGCTAATGCAGGCAATTCCAACTACGCGACCTTTACAGCCGTAGCCCCAGGCACCACCCAGATTACCGCAAGCAGTCCCGGCTTCACGCCAGCGACGAGCGGTACGATTACCGTCAACCCATAAGAAGGAGAAGACCATGCAACTCTCCCGAATCACCCAATCTTTCTCTCGCAGAGCGTGGTCGCCCGTCGCTCAACTTGCTAGGTCGACTTCCCAAGTCACCAGGCAGCACAGCAAAGCTGTTGCCGCTGTGGTGCTGGCTGGTACCGCACTAGCGGGCGGTGCAGTAGCGCTTGCCGCTGGCAACGCCAAACTCACCATCGCTGATGGCGTTGTTGTCAAATTCGGCGAAGGGGCAGGCATCAATGTGCGCGACCAGTTGCAAACTGGCTCCAACGTCATCTTTACCAGCCAGTTTGATGACACAGCGCTCGGCGCAACCAATCCACAATCGGAAGCACCGGAAGCGGGTGATTGGCTGGGCGTTCTCGTCGCAAAAGACGTGCCCACCACGGGGCTGAAAATCGATGGCCTTACCATTCGCTATGCAGGTGGTACCACAGGCTTGCCCAGCTATATGAACGGTGGGGCGGGCTTGGTTCTCAATGGCGGTGCCTACGGCTTCAACCGACTCCAGTTCTCCAGCAATACAGTTGGTATTCGCGTGATTGGTACTGGTAGCCCTTCCATTGCCAAAACTCGTCTTGTGCAAAATGGCGTAGGCCTGCTGGCAGAACAAGGCGCAACCCCGGTCATCTCGGAATCTGACATCTCGGCCAACACCCAGTTCGGTGTACGCAATACCAACCCTGCCAGCATTGTTCAGGCGCAAGGCAATTGGTGGGGCCATGCAAGTGGTCCCAAAGATGCGGTTGGCAACCCAGCGGGCCAGGGTAATGCCGTCAGCACGGGTGTGGACTACGGCAGCTACCTCACCGCAGAGCCAGTCCTCACCTGCACCATTGCGCCTACGCAAGGCTATATCACCCGGGTACGCAATATAGAGTTGAGCCTCGACTGCCCGCAAGCTGCGCAGTACCGGATCCAAGAATCCGAACAGTTCACCGATGCCCTTGCCTGGCAGAACATGGCGGGCAACCCCACCAAGGTAACTTACACCTTGTCCGCAGGTTCTGGCGACAAGATGCTGTATGTGCAGTTCCGCACTGCGCAAAACAAGATCAACCAATTTTCGCTGAGTCAACCCGTTGCCTATGCCCCAGAAGGCCCGGTCGTCCAGTTCACGCAGCCAGCTGCCAATGCTGTGCTTGAGCAAGACACCACCATTGCCGTGACCGCCACTGATGCAGAAGGTGTGCACGATGTGGAAATCCTCGTGGGAGACAACCGCTTGGCACTGCTCTCTGCTGCGCCATACCAGGCGCAATGGTCATTGGCCGGTGTGCCCAATGGCACCTATACCCTCAAAGCCAAAGCCACCAATACGGCGGGTCTGAACAACACAGTCACCCGCACTGTCCAGGTACAAAAGCAAGGCGGAAGTGGCCCAACCATCGCCACCAGCTTTGAGGGCCAACCACTGCAAGCCAATGCGGCAATTACCCAGCCGGGCCTCTTGGCCGTGACTGCGGAAAGTGCCGTGGGTGTGACCAATATCAAGGCTGCGGTCGATGGCGCGCCAATCTTTGATCGCAGCTATAGCAAGACCAGCCCAGTCACCTACAGCCAATTGGTGGATTTTGCCCAGCTTCCCAATGGCAATCACAAGTTCACCATTACTGCGACTGATGCGGACGGCATCGCTGCCGTGTTGGATATTCCCTTTACGCTCACCCTGAGCGCACCCGCAGCGCCTTCCATCACCCAGCCTGCTGCGGGTACCACTGTAGCCATTCCGCAACTGAGTGTGGCAGGGACTGCCATGCCCGGCTCTCAAGTGCAATTGTTCTTGAGTGGTCAAGCATCTGGCTCACCAGTTACTGCGGGTGCCAATGGCAGCTTTGGTGCAAGCATCACCTTGCCTGCAGAAGGGGTGCACCAAGTGGAAGCAACTGCCACCAACTCGCGTGGTACCAGCCCCAAGAGCGTTCCTGTTGGGATTACCTACACCAGCGCCGCGCCGACGGTGAGCTTTGTCGCACCTGCACCCAATGCCGTTCTCTCCAGCGCTACGACGGTCACCGTTGTGGCCTCTGCTCCCGCAGGTATTGCCAAGGTAGACATTTATGCGAATGACACCTTGATCGCATCGCCTGCACAAGCCCCTTATAGCGCGCAATGGGCCGCAAATACTGCGGCAGATGGCAGCTACACCTTGAAGGCGGTTGCAACCTCTTTGGCAGGTAAAACGGCGCAGGCGACCCGCGCTGTCTTGGTGCAAAACGCGCCCATCGCGCCGGAAGTTCCCAAAACGCCGTATACCGGTACCGTCAGCGGCATCACCCCTGCGGTCTCGTATGGCACCCAGCCCATCGTCATTACGGGGATGGCCGTGACTCGTGATACTGCGCAAGCCATCCCCAATGCTGCATTGCGCATGGTGCTCGATATTGCAGGTTTCAAACGCCGCATCAATATCGCCACCGATGCGAACGGCCAGTACCGCTATGAATTTGTGCCCGCGGCCAACGACAACGGCACCTATATTGTCTCTGTCATCCATCCAGAAGAGACGGTGACGGCAGAGCAAGGGCGCTTCACTATCAACCGCCTGAGCTTCGACATATCGGTCTACAACCTGACGGCAGCGCGCGACTTTGCATCAAGCATCACCGTGAATGCACGTGCCAGCGCAGGCACTGGGGCTACCGGTGTGCGTTGGGCTGTAGTACCGGCCAACCAGCCAAGCGGCAGCTTGCCGCCGGGTATCAGCATTGATGTTGGTCAATCTGTAAACATTGCCGCAGGGGCCTCTGTGCCTATGGTCATCAAGTTCACGGGCAGCTCCAGTGCTGGCGAGACGGGCACCGTCATCCTTACCGCCTTTGCGGCAGAGACGGGCGACACCCCACGCGGCACCTTCACCATCAACTACAAGCTGGTGCAGGCGCGCCCAGATCTGTTTGCCAAACCTACGTTCATTGAAACCGGTGTCCAACAAGAGAGCACCGTCACAGAAAGCGTCGTGATCGGCAACCGTGGCTTGGTGGCGGCGCAAAGCGTACAGGTCAAGCTGGTGGACAGCAATGGCAACCCGCCGCCAGCCTGGATGTTCCTTGCCAGCGGCAACCAGATCGGGGCCATTGATGTGGGCGGCGAAGTGCCGATCCAGGTGACGGCCAGCCCCGGTAAAACTGTCGCTGACGGTATCTACAACTTCAAGCTTTCCGTTACTGCCTCCAATAGTGGCGATGGCTCCATCCCCGTGTCGGTCGCCGTCACGCAAAGCGGGCAGGGTGGTGTCAGCTTCCATGTGACGGACATGTTTACGGAAACACTGAATACCCTAGGGCAACCTATTAAAGGCGTTGAGGGAGCACGCATTCGTTTGCAAAACGAGGCTGTACCTACAGATATCCGGACTATCACATCTGACGCTGAAGGACGTGCAATTGCTAGCGCAATTCCTCCGGGAACTTACCTCTATCGCGCATCTGGCCCAAGGCATACCGATAAAACAGGTCGCATCTTTGTGCGACCCGGTGTCACCATTACCGAGCAAATTCACCTCAAATATCAGACGATCAGTATCGACTTCAGCGTTAGTGAAACCACTATCCAGGATGTCTACAACATCAACCTCGAAGCCACCTTCCAGACCCAGGTGCCCGCCCCCGTTGTGCTTCTGGAACCGCTGTCGATCAATATCCCAGAGCTACAGGTCGGGGAAGAGCTGACAGGGGAATTGACTTTGACCAACTATGGATTAGTTCGGGCAGATAACGTCAAGTTCACTCCGCCTCAAAGTGATGAGTACTACAAGTACGAGTTTTTGGCGGATATTCCTAAGGCACTTGATGCAAAGAAGCGCATTGTAATTCCTTACAGAATCACGGCAATCAAGCTACATCCAAAGTTAATTGGATTTACAAAATCTCGAAATGACAATTGGACGAGCCTGGTACAAAAAAACGTGAGCGAGATTACAGCAACCAAAGCGGCAAGTTGCTCTAGCTATGCCAAATGGACAGAAGTAACGGGCGAATGGAAATGTGTCAATGGAGTCATGGAAGATTTCACCAGCACATCTACCTTCAGTCGCATGGTTGGAGGATCTTGTTCCGCTTCCAGCATTCCGTCACCGAGTGGCAGTGGCGGTTACGGTGGTGGTGGTTATGGCGGTTGGGGCGGAGGGTATGGGGGATGGGGTAGCGGCAGTGCAATGCCACTTACCCCAGCATGCACGCCGCACTGCGGAGGAAAGTGCTGCACATATGCGGGCCAAGGTGGCGGAGGGTAGGAAATAAGGGATTACATTGCGTGCCCGAAGAGTGGTTAAGTGTAAATAAAATATAAATATGAATGACCAATATGAAAAAATTACTTGCTAAAGCCCTGCGGATCCAATTGATTGTTGTGAGTGTTTGGTCGCTGAGCAGTATGCTCGCTCCGGCTTTGGGGCAAACATCGTCAGGTATTTCGATATATAGAGGCGCCTCTCAATTGGCTAGGCCGCCCTACACCTGCAACAGCTCCCAAGATCCAGAAAATGTTCCGCGCGTACGCTGGCCCAATGCGGAATACACGGAAACCAATATTGATCTCAAACTTAAGGTGCCGGGAGGCAGTGTTGATATTGCGCGCAGCTGGCAGCAAGGGCGTTGGTATTTGAACGCTGCGTGGGCGCCACTCGATTTTGAGTTCGATCCCTTGGGATCTGCTGTCAAAGTGATTGGCCGCGCTGGCGTATTGTATGAACGCACTGGTGGATCTGATGTCTATATTGCCAAGGCAGCGCAGCTTGAGCCTGTATATATCAAGAGTTCCGCGACTGGCTGGCAATGGTATGACCGGCTTGGTAACACTATCGATTACGACACAAAAGGCCGTATTGTAAGTTATTCTCGGCCTACCGGGCTTAAGGTCAAGTTTGCTTATGACAGCGCAAGTCAGGCTCGGATTCTAGATTCTGAAGGTACTACGCTTTACACCGTATCAATGTCTGATGGCGTTGCTACGGCGATTACAGACAGAGCTGGCCGCAGCGTTTCATACCAATGGTCTGGAACCAAAGATGCCAAGCGCTTAGATGCTGTCACTGATGCTCGCGGCAATATCTGGAAATACAAGTACGACGGAAATGGGCAGCTGACCAGTCGCACAGATCCTACAGGCGACATCACTACGATTAGCTACGCTCAGAGCATTCCAGCGCCCAAGGCTGCATTATCACTGGGCGCGGAAGGTTTCAAGATTGATCCTTCGACGGGCAGCACCCTTAAGCTCAAAGATGTGTGGAATGCCGCTCGTGTTGGCAATTTTGTTGATTGTTTGGGCACGATTACTGGTTCTGTGGAATGGATTCACAAGCTTCGGCTTTTCAAGGTCGTCATCACCGATAACAAGGGCAACTCCAAAACCTTCTATTACCCACCAGGCGTTGGTGTAGATATGGAAATGGGGAGCTCAGCCTACGATGCTTATGACAACCTGATTGCTCAGAGCTTGTGGGATGGCAAATACCAGCAGCGCTATACCAATGAGCGCGGCGAAATAACTACTACCAATTACAACTTCAACTACCAGCCCATCAGCATTGCTTATGCAGATGGCAGTGTAGAGAAAAATGATTACGAAGAGACCAAGGGTCTCAAGGTCAAAAACACCAACCAGCTTGGTGTCGTAACACAGTGGAAATACGACTCCAAGGGCTCGGTTATAGAGCAAATAGAGGCGTTGGGTACACCAGTTCAGCGTAAAACTGTCTGGGAATACGACCAGTGGGGCCAACCCACAAAGCACATGCTGGGTGAAGGCGCGGATGCAATTGTTTGGCAATATGCATACGACACATATGGCAATGTGGCCGAGATGACAGACCCGGTGGGTGACGTCTGGAGGTTTACGTACACCCCTGCTGGCGATGTAGCTACCGAAACAGACCCTTTAGGCCGCATCACCAAATACGAATATGACGCCGGCGGTAACCAAATCAAGGTTACCAGTCCTAAAGGCTATGAGGTTAAAACAGCTTACAACGGCATCAATCTGCCTTCAGAGCTAACGGATGCGCTGGGCCGTAAAAGCCAAATTGGCTATAACAATCAGGGGCAAATCACCAGTGTTACCAATGCCAAAGGCGAGGTTGCCAAGTACACCTTTAACGCTTTTGGTAACCCCACTTCAGAAACCACCCCTGCAGGCAACATCACCAAATTTGAGCACGATAAAAAAGGCCGTGTCACGGCAATCGTCGACCCGGCAGGTAACCGCATCAGCTTTGAACATGGCGAAAACGGTACTCCCCAGGCCGATGTCTTGACAGCCATGGTGTTGCCGGGCGGTACCAGGCAAGAGTTCAAATACGATCAGCGTGGGCGAACAACGCTCGTCACGCTCAAGGCGACGGGGCTGGAGCCAGTATCCGAAGGCACCACCTACGATGCATTGGGCCAAGTGGTCGCCAACACCAATGCAGCAGGGCAGACCTCGATTGCTGAATATGACGCACTAGGTCGCACCACCAAGGTGACCGATGCTGCGGGTAATTCCACGTTGGTCACCTACAACTTGCTCGACCAAGCTACCAGCGTAAAAGATGCACTGGGTAATTTGCACCGCTTTAGCTACGACAAAGCTGGCCAGTTGCTAGAAAAAACCAGACCGGAAGGTGGCAAAACCACCTACCAATACGACAAATCCGGTCAGCTAACGCTGGTCACCGATGCCGACGGCAACCAAACCGCATATGCGTATGACGAAGACGGCAACGTCACATTGCAGACCCGCACCAGCGCTGCAAGCAGCACGCTCAGCCAAACGGTTAGCTATGCGTATGACGCCAATGGCGACCTAACGGGCTATACCCAAAAAGACAGCCAAGGCAAAGTCGTCAGCAAGGCCGCCTATACCCTGGATGTGCTGGGGCGCGTTAGTCAAGAAACTGTAACGTACGGCGAAGGTGCCAGTGCCATCACCCGTAGCTTCACCCGCGAATGGGACGCCGATTGGAACACTACCAGCATTGGCTACGACAACCGAAAGACGGTGGCGGAGTACGCTAACGGACAGCTCAAAAACCTCAAAACCCCGGATGGCAAGCAGATCCAGATCACCAAATACAACTGGAACTATCCGCAAACCATTCAGTACCCAGGCAGCACGCGTACGCAAAGCTACGACGGTTTCTTCCGCCCGAGCGAAATTGATGTCAAAAGCAGCAAAAACCAAACCCTGCTCAAACTTGGCTACCAGTACACCAAGAACAGCAATATTGCTAGCCAAAATGTCGACCAACTGGGGCTGAGCGGAAAAATTGACTACCAGTACGACGTGCTAGACCGCTTAACCCAAGCGACGCCTAGCCAAGCGTTGGCGGATTTTGGCTTGCCCAATGAGGGCTTTAGCTACGACGCCGTAGGTAACCGTACGAGCAGTAGTCACCAAACGGGGTCTTGGCAGTATGCCACCGGCAATCGCTTAGTGCAAAAGGGTGACACAAGCTACACCTTCACCGGAAGCGGTCACATACAAACGGCTACGCGTGCGGGCATCACTCGCAATTATGTATACGACGGTGCTCAGCGTTTGGTGCACATCACAGAGGCCAGCAAAAACATTGCCAGCTACCAGTACGACCCGGCAGGTCGCCGCATCAGCAAAACAGTAGGTGAAGGCACATCAGCCCTGACTACTTGGTATGTCTATGATGCAGAAGGATTGGCAGCAGAAGTCAATGCCGCAGGCGAGACGGTGAAATCTTATGGCTGGGTGCCTGGTAGTTCTTGGGGCACAGGCCCCGCATGGCAACAAGACCATGTGGATGCGCTGAATCAACCCTATCACTTCTTGCATACGGATCATCTGGAGCGACCACTGGCCGCGAGTGATGAGGCAGGCAATCAAACTTGGCAGGCCTTGAGTGAGAGTTTTGGCCGCACCTATGTAGGCCAAGACAGCAGCACAGATATCAATCTACGCTTCCCGGGGCAGTATTGGGATGCAGAGACGGGCATGCACTACAACCAGCAGCGGGATTTTGATCCAGGGACTGGGCGGTATTTGCAGAGCGACCCATGGGACTTGTATGACGGAGTCAATACTTACGCTTACGCTCAAAATGAGCCAACTTACTTTACTGATCCAACAGGTGAGTGGGCATTTTTAATTCCTATTGCACAGCAATATGTTAGATGCGTAGCTTCATGTAAAGCTAAAGATGCTTTGATGGCTTTCATAAAGAGTGAATGCGATCCTCGCACCCTTGGTGATTGCATGAAGGAATGCTTGAATCCATTTAACTGGGCTGGCAAGAAAGGTGGGCGATTCGCGCATGGAAACACGAAAGATAAGCGTCCTGCTACTTTGTATAAAAAATATGATAAAGATGGAAACTTTTTAAAGCATGGAATTACCAAACATGAAAATCCTGCAAAAAGGTATACTAAAAAACAAATTGATGGAGGAAAGGTGGTCGCTCAAGAACGCGGGCCTCGTGACGAAATGCTTAAAAAAGAACGTGATTTGGTTGAGAGAAGCCCTGGGCCGGATAATCGTGAGCCTTGGGCGGGTAGAAAAACGGGGAAATAAAATGGTAATTGAAAAAATATCGTTGGGTGCCCAAATTGGAGGCCCTGATGTGCCAGAGAGAGTAAGCGATTCAATAATCGTACTTCGCAAAATTTTGACGGAAGAATGTCAGGGCGTTTATAGTTCTGTAATTAATGAATTTGCATTTGTGCTTCGAATTGATGGGGCAATTGAGTCCTGGGGAAAAGATGGGGTTGAGCGAGTTCGCGTACAATTGAAATCTGGTTATGTTTTTGCGGAGGTATTTTTTTCTAAAGATTCTTGGAGCGAAAATAAAGGGGAGAAATTTTTAAAAATTCTGGCATTGAATATTAGATTTGGATTTGAAAAAATGATTGAGGCTCTTAAAAAGAAAAAAATTGATATTTCTGGTGATGAGTTGCTGGCGAACGTTGATCGTGCGATTGGTAAATTTTTGTCTATCTAATCTTGCCTGTCAGTAAGACGGGGGGAGGTTAGAAACGTGACTTGGCTAGTGCTGAGTATGAGCTTTGGGTAGACATCAATCTACGCTTCTCTGACGAATTACAACCAATAGCGGGATTTTGATCCATGAACTGGGCGGTATTTGCAGGGCGCCCCATGGGATTTGTATGACGGTGTCAATACTTATGTGTATGCACAGGGTGAATCGACCTATTACATTGATTCAACGGGCGAATGGGAATTTTAATTCCTATTGGTCAAGCATACGCTAGGTGTGTTGTGTCATGCAAGGCAATGGACGCTGCAATGGCATTCATCAAGAGCGAATGTGATCCGCGCACGCTTGGCGATTGCATGAAGGAGTGCTTGAATCCATTTAATTGAGCTGGTAGTAAAAAAGCGAAAATGGTGACAAGAGGGAAGACGCCGATCCCTAACTTTAAGATTGGCGAGAATGTAAAGCATATGGTGCCCCCCCCTAACCAAGGAGCAAATAAAGGGTATAAAATCTCTCGAAAAACAAATTGCAGCACACGAAAAGAAATTAGAGGAATTTCGTCGCAATCCAACAATTAGGCCTGGGGTGGAGAATCTTCCTGTGGATGTTATTGCCAAACAACAGCAGCGACGTATAGATCATTTGCAGAAAGAAATAAATACTTTTAAGAATAATATAGATAAAATTAAAAATGACCGATAATAGTATTAAGAAAATCATATTTTCTTCTGATTTTGAAGAGGGATTGGTTCAATTCTCTTCAAGTCAATTTGCTGTTTTGCTTGATGTGCGATTTTTGGAAAATAATAAAAATTTTCTGGAAAAAGTCGTTAAATTATATGAATGTGGTGCGAGATACTTTGTTTGTTATGGCGATCAATCTGAGGTATTTCATGATGCAATCGACGATATTTTTATATGCGATGATGACTTGAATGATATTGTGACAACCTTTCATGTTGACGAATCCATAGAAGAGGTGGCAAATTTTTTTATGAAAATTGTGATGATGAATTTTAATTATGGGCTTGTTATTTCTAGTGATGAAGCTAGTTGGCGGATCGAACTGTACTAATAGAGGATAGGGGCAGGGGTACCGTTGTATAACTCGAATTTAGGCCGCTTCTTCCCCTACCCTAGGCGGAGTTATGCCGCGCGCTCATCATGTCACTCCGGGCGGCAACGCACGCGATTTTATTTTCTGGATTATGCAGATCGACAGGTGTATGTGGAAGTGTTAGCCGGGGGCAGGACTTTAATTGGGTCATTCCCGCGTATCGCCTTATGGGCAACCACTACCATCTGGTTATTGAAACGCCCGATGGCAACTTGTCCAAAGGTATGCGCCAGTTAAACGGGATCTACACTTCGCGAGTGATGATGCTGGCAATCAGCCTTGGCAGGCATTGAGTGAGCGCTTTGGCCGCACCTATGTAGGCCAAGACAGCAGCACAGATATCAATCTACGCTTCCCGGAGCAGCATTGGGACGCGGAGACAGGAATGCATTACAACCAACAGCGGGGTTTTTTTCCTGGTGCTGGGCGGTATTTGCAGAGCGACCCGATAGAACTGGCTGGAGGAGTCAATACCTACGAATATGCATATAGCAACTCACAACGTTTCACAGATCCAACCGGTGAAGTTGTACCTGTAGTGGCTGTTGTGGGGCTTTATGCTAAATGTGTCGCTGAGTGCAAAGCTACTGATGCATTGTTAGCAGCAATCAAAAGTGAGTGCGACCCCAGGACTTTAGGTGACTGTGCCAAGGAATGCATTAATCCATTTAATTGGGCGAAAATTCCAGGTTTGAAGTTTGCAAAAAAAGCACGAAAAACGGTACATCCTCCTATCAATAATAATAAACCGTTTGTTCCAGAGAGCTACTACAAGAAAAATATCAAACCTTCCGACGATGTGGCACCTGGGGTGCGGGATTCTGTAAAAATGAGAATAGGCTCTGACGGTCAAGAATACTTGCAAACTTCTCACTATGATCAGTATGGTCGATTAATTGCAAGAACAGATCATACCAGTCATCCCTCATCGAGGCCAATACATCCTGATCCACATCACTATCAGTTTAACTATGGGTCAGGTAATAATGGGGGTGCGGGGAAAAATCCAAATGGCGAAGGTAATATTTTTCCAGGAGTTTATAGGTGATTACAAATCGAGATTTATATTTTGCCTGCATCTACTCTGGATTGAATAGTAGATATTTAAGTGAATCCGAATGGAAGAATTGGGCTGATCTGTTGCTGGAGTTGTCATTGGTTCCAAAAAAATGGGTTATTGAACTGGCGAACTTTAGTTTTTATAATGAAAATAAATTAAATGAAGAGCTTTTCAATGAAATGCATTTGAATTCGACTTCAAACGAGATGTTGTTTCAGTGCCTGCATGAAATGATTTTTTCTTTTGTCTATATTAAATCATTTTTAAATGGTGGAGGAGATGAAAATGAATTTCTTAATGCTCTTGAGGAGATGGGTTTCTCCGAAGGGATGAGTTTTAATGAAATTAAAAAATTGGCTAGTAAAAATCTAGATGTTTGCTTAAATTTTTCTAATTCAATGAATGATGTGGATTTTTTAAGAAAAAATAAATGGATTTATGAGCAAAATTGAAAGCGATTGGGTCTGGATCTTGTTGCTCTATGGGGAAATGATGAATGGCTCGACGTGTCGCGCAATAATTGCGCATCAGCCCACTGGAGTCGGCACTCTTCTGTGTTTTGCCGGCCTCAGCGCAAGGCATATCCGGCATCGGCGCCTTTGCTCCCAACACCGAACTGGGCTTTGCCCCCGTCGCCGCTGCAGGCGAGCCACGCATCAATTGGATCAATGGCGAATACCAAGAAACCAACAAAGGCCTTCGCGTGTAAGCGTTGGGTGGGGCACGGGATATTGCTGTTCGTGGAGCCAGGGCCGCTGCTGGCTCAATCCAGCTTGGCTCAGATGGATTTTGAAATGGCGACTTAGTCTTGTGAGAGAAAAGGAGTGCCGATTACAGGATGCTTACAAGGGCATTCCGTAATTGGCGCCCTGTGTGAAGCTGTTCATTGAACTGGCCGCTCAGTGGTAGCGACAAGGACAGACATCACTCAAACTACTTGGCTTCGCGTCCCCTAATCCATAGCCAAGCCATGGCAGCCAAGCAAATGCTTGTACCCACCAAGCCAAAAAATCCAGCTATTCGCACATCGCTGCCAAGCACATTCCAGCGGCTAAAAATCTCTGTCCAGTCATGATCACCGCCACCAACTAGTGGTAGCAGCTGTGCACGTGCATCTTTCATGTAGCGAGCCACATTCAACAGACTTGCGCCAAACCACAGCCAGCTAGCGGCAAAACCCAGGCTTTGGCGCTGTCGCCAAAAGTGGTGCACAAACAAGAGCGGAAACAGCAGTTGGAAAAGGGTGCCGCCATACACGGCCAGATGGCTGGAAAAGATGCCCACGATGGGATGCCCGGCTTCATGGATGGCGAGGTTGGCGTGGTCCAGCAAGAACACCCAGCGACCCTCAGTAAACAGATGCTGCCATAGCACATACAGCGCTGCCACGGTGAGGGCAACGCATGCCTTGGTGCTGGTGGGTTGCCAGTCTTCTGTAGTCACTTCTTCCCAATAGTCCCTCAGCCACATACATTGCCTTCGTTGTCTATTCTTTAAACCCGCTAACACCACCCTTGATACGTCGTTGCTTTGCCGGTGGCGCCCAGCCGGTGGCGCCTAGCCGGGGGCGACTAGCCTTGTCGTACGTTTGTACTGCCTGCGGCTTCGTCTGACGCGGCCCGGCGCCTCGTCTCAACCGTAAATCTACAATTTGCTGGGTTGTGTTAGCGGCTCTTCATGTGTGGCGAGCGGGTATGTTTGTGCGGCGGGCACAGTCGACGCTCAACCACGGTGTCTATTCTTTTGAGTGTTCGCCACAGGCTCAGCCATGTCAACCAGGGGTGTTGCGTTATGTGCTTCTGAGTTGAAGTAGTTCGGTTTTGTATGGCGCAATAGGGCAGCCGCTTGCTTCGCCCAGCAAAGCCAGGGCGCCATGCACGCGCATGAATCCCTGCTTGCGTGTGACGGTGGAGTGACCGCAGTAAATGGTGCTGTATGAAAAAACAGTATCATTTGCGCAAATGCTGCCGCCCCACCGTTTCTACTACCTGCACAACTTTCAGCGTGCGCTCGACTGGATTGGCGAGCGCTATGCGGATTTGCTGGATGTGCGTGAGCAGGCGTTTCTGGCCGGTTTTTCCGGGCTGCCGCAGCCGTCGCAGGCGCTGCTGGTGCGCATGCTGATGCGGCGGGGCCCGTGGTTTCGGGCAGACAAGCTGGTGTACGAGGAAATCCCCGATGTTCGGGCGGCCGCAGGCCCGTTGCTCGCGCAAGGCTGGATCGATGCGGATGCCTCCATGGCGCTGGACGAGCTGTTTGTGCTGCATACCAAGCCAGAGTTGCTGCAGATACTGAATGATTTTGGGCTGCAGCGCTCGCTGGATAAGCGCGAAATGCTTCAAATTTTGCAGCAAACCGAACCAGAGGCGAAGCCCTACGCGGCATGGTTTCCTGCTGCTCCGCATGCGGCATGGCGCGTGGCGATCAGCGATCTGGCCGAGCGGCTGCGGCTGATGTTCTTTGGCAATCTTCACCAGGATTGGTCGGAGTTTGTGTTGGCCGATCTGGGCATCTTCCAATACGAATCGGTGGCGTTCGATGCGCAGTCGCGGGCCTTCCAATCGCGTGCCGACGTGGATGGGTATCTGGCCCTGCAGCAGCTGCGCCAGTTGCTGGACGAGAGCGGGGATGCGGCGGCAGTGCTGGCGGCCATTGGCGATGGCCGTGGCGAAGACTGCTGGCGCAACCCCTGGCTGGAGCGGCGCCGCGCCAAGCTGCTGCTGCGCGTGGGCCAGGCCTGTGAGCGTGCACAGGATTGGGCGCTTGCCAGCGAGGCGTATGCGCGGTGCAACTACCCGGGCGCGCGCCACCGGCGCATTCGGGTGCTGGAGCGGCAGGCGCTTTTTGGCGATGCGCTTGCTCTGGCGCGGACGGCGCAGGCTGCGCCGGAGAGCGACGAGGAAAGCCAGCGCATTGCGCGCATGTTGCCGCGCCTGCTGCGCAGCCTGGGCGAGGCCCGTCCTGGCCGCCGCGCCCATCTGCAGCCCGAGGTGGCGCAGATGCGCATCGATGTGGAGCTGGAGGCTCCACGGCCGCCCACAGCTGTGGAATACGCACTGCGTGACCACTGGCAGAGCGATGCGGCGCCGGTGTTCTATGTGGAGAACGCGCTCATCAACTCGCTGTTTGGCCTGCTGTGCTGGCCAGCCATTTTTGCGCCGCTGCCGGGGGCGTTTTTCCACCCTTTCCAAACCGGCCCGGCAGACCTGGGCGCGCCTGATTTTGCAGCGCGCAGAGCAGCGCTGTTTGATGAATGCCTGGCGCTGCTCGATGGCGATGGCTGGCGCGAGGTGATTCTGCAGCGGTTTGACGCCAAGGCGGGCACGCAGTCGCCCTTTGTGTTCTGGGGCACGCTGACGCCCGAGTTGCTGGCGCTGGCGCTGGCCTGCATTCCTGCGGCGCATCTGAAGCTGCTGTTTGCGCGGCTGCTGTGCAATGTGAAGGGCAACCGCAGCGGCTTTCCCGATCTGGTGCGCTTCTGGCCCGCAGAGCAGCGCTACGAGCTGGTAGAGGTGAAAGGCCCGGGCGACAAGCTGCAGGACAACCAGATCCGCTGGCTGGAATACTGCGCCGCGCATGGCATTGCGGTGCGCGTGTGCCATGTGCGCTGGCGCGATGGGGAGACGCTCTCTCGGGACGCGCCAGACGAGCCCAGCGTGGACACATCGGGTGGAGGCACTGCGTGAGCTACGCCGTTGCCGTGCGCGCGTTGTGCGAGTTCACGGCCCGCGCGGGCGATCTGGACTTGCGCTTCACCCCTGCGCCCACGGCTCTCGAAGGCACGGAAGGCCACGGCATCGTGCGCGCACGGCGCAACCAGGGGTACGAGGCGGAAATCAGCCTGTCCGGCCAGTGGGAGGATCTGCTGGTGCGAGGCCGGGCCGACGGGTTTGACCCGGATGCGCAGCAGCTGGAGGAAATCAAGACCTACCGTGGCCAGCTGGAACGGGTACCCGCCAACCACCGCGCGCTGCACTGGGCGCAGGCCAAGGTGTATGCGCACCTGCTGTGCCAGGCGCGTGGCTTGCCGCAGATACGGGTGGCGCTGGTGTATTTCAACATCGGCACGCAGCAGGAGGCAGTGTTGGCCGAAACCTGGGACGCCGCGCCGCTGCAGCAGTTTTTTGAAGGGCTTTGTCAGCGCTTTCTGGCCTGGGCGCGCAGCGAAGCGGCGCACCGCAGCGCACGCGATACGTCGCTGGCGACGCTGCGGTTTCCGTTTGCGCAGTTCCGCGCCGGGCAGCGCGAGCTGTCGGTGGCGGTGTACCGCACAGCCAGCACCGGCGAGGCGGGCGCCTGCCTGATGGCGCAGGCCCCCACAGGCATCGGCAAAACGCTGGGCACGGTGTTTCCCATGCTCAAGGCCTGTGCCACACAGGGGCTGGACAAGCTGTTCTTTCTGACGGCCAAGGGCACCGGCCATGGGCTGGCGCTGCAGGCGCTCGCCACAGTCAACGCACAGCTGCGCAGCCAGGGCGAGGCCGTGCAGCTGCGGGTGGTGGATTTGCAGGCGCGCGACAAAAGCTGCGAGCACCCGGACAAGGCCTGCCATGGCGATTCCTGCCCGCTGGCCCGTGGTTTTTACGACCGGCTGGCGGATGCGCGCGCCCAGGCGTTTGCCCACCACAGCGCGTTGGAGCCTGCGCAGGTACGGCAGGTGGCGTTGGCGCACCAGATCTGTCCCTACTATCTGACGCAGGAGCTGGCGCGGTGGAGCGACGTGGTGGTGGGCGATTACAACTACTTTTTCGACAGCGCGGCCATGCTGTATGCGTTGACGCAAGTCAACCAGTGGAAGGTGGGCGTGCTGGTGGACGAGGCGCACAACCTGCTCGAACGCGCTCGCCGCATGTACACCGCCGAGCTGCCGCAGTGGGCGCTGGTGGCCGCGCGTGCATCGGCTGCGGGCGCGGTCAAAAAGGCGCTCGATGGCCTGCAGCGCCAATGGGCCGCCATCAACCAGGCGCAGGAGCAGGGTTACGAGGTGCACGAGAGCGTGCCCGCAGGCTTGCTGGGCGCCCTGCAGCGCGTGGTGGGCGCGATTGCCGATGCCCAGGGCGACAGCCCGCTGCTGCCGGGCGACGCGGTGCTGGATTTTTACCTGGCAGCGCTGCAGTGGCTGGCGCTGGCCGAGCAGTTTGGTCCCCATGCGCTGTTTGATGTGAGCCGGCATGCCAGCGGGCAGGCTGCCATGGCCCGCACAGCAGGGCGCAGAAAGCCGCTGTCCACCCTGTGCATTCGCAATGTGGTGCCTGCACCGCACCTGGCGCCCCGCTATGCGGCAGCGCAGGCCGTGGTGCTGTTTTCGGGCACGCTCAGCCCGTCGCAGTTCTACCAGGATCTGCTGGGGCTGCCGCAGGCCTCGCGTTGCGTCGATGTGCCTGCGCCATTTGATGCGGCGCAGCTGCAGGTGCGGGTGGCGGGCCATATCTCCACCCGTTTCAAGGACCGCGAGCGGTCGCTGGCGCCAATTGCCGATCTGGTGGCAGCGCAGTACGCCCGCCTGCCGGGCAACTACCTGTGCTTCTTCAGCAGCTTTGACTACCTGCAGCGCGTGGCGGCCTGCATGCTGGAGCGACACCCCCACCTGCCCCTGTGGCAGCAGACGGCGGCAATGGACGAAGCCAGCCGCACGGCCTTTCTGGGCCGTTTTGTGGAAGACGGGCAGGGCATTGGCTTTGCCGTGCTGGGCGGCGCGTTTTCCGAAGGGGTGGATTTGCCGGGCAAGCGCCTGATTGGCGCCTTTGTGGCAACCCTGGGCTTGCCGCAGGTCAACCCCATCAACGAACACATGATGCAGGCCATGGCAGGGCGGTTTGGCGCTGCCCGGGCCTATGACTACACCTATTTCTATCCGGGCCTGCGCAAGGTGGTGCAGGCCGCAGGCCGGGTGATCCGCACCGAGCAGGACCGGGGTGTGGTGGTGCTGATCGACGACCGTTACCGGCGCGCCCAGGTGCGTGCCTTGCTGCCAGCCTGGTGGCACGTAGAGGGCCGTTAGCAGGCTTTTTGCTATGTTATTTGATGGCTTGGCGCGCATCCACCAAGCGTTGGGGGCCGGATTTGTATAAATTCTGGCGCAGCGCTGCCGTGCCATGGCCTGCAACGGCGTGGCAGCCTGCAAAGACGGTATGACGACCGTACTGGCGCATGGCGGGCCAGGGGCCTTGGCAAAGCCAACCAGCCCATCGCCAGATCGAGAGGCGCCATGAGCTGGGGCGTACTGCGGGGGCATAGGCACAACCCGTAAAATCACCGCTTTTGCAGATGCCCCTGTGGCCCTGCATGCCTGATTCTGAACCGCCCGATGTTCCTGGCGGTCCGGTGCGCTCTGCGCAGCCTGGGCCCCGGTGCGGGCGTATGTTGGTGCTTTCATGAACAACACCCCCCCATCTTTTTTCAGCCGTATCGCCATTGCGATCGGCAGTTTCTTCGCCATTCTCGGCAACGGCCGTCTGGCGGGCGATGTCAGCCGCCTGCGCGGCGGTGAGGCCCTGGCTGCCGATGTGCAGCCCCAAGAAGTGCGCGTTGAGGTCCCTGTCGAGAAGATCGTCGAAGTCCGCGTGGAAGTGCCCGTGGAAAAAATCGTCGAGAAGACCGTGGAAAAGCGCGTCGAGGTGCCGGTCGAGAAGCTGGTGGAGAAGACCGTCGAGGTGCCGACCGACACCGCAGCCCTGCAACTGCTGGGCCTGATGCAGCGCGAGGCGCGCTTTGTCGACTTCATCCAGGAAGAGGTCGCACCCTACACCGATGCCGAGATTGGCGCTGCCGCCCGCGTGGTGCACGAAGGCTGCCGCAAGGTGCTGCGCGAGCATTTCGCCATGGAGCCCGTGCGCCCTGAGGCCGAAGGCAGCCGCATCACCCTGCAGGCCGGTTTTGACGCCGCTGCCGTGCGGCTGACCGGCCATGTGGTGGGCCAGGCGCCCTTCACCGGCACGCTGGGGCATCGCGGCTGGCAAGTGACGCAAGTCAAGCTGCCGCAACTCACCGATACGCAAGCCGCCAAAATCATCGCGCAGGCCGAGGTGGAGCTGTGAGCATGGAGCACAACGCACAGTACAGCATCGGCATTGACCTGGGCACCACGCACTGCGCGCTGTCATGGGTGGACAGGTCCGCCAGCGACGGCGAGAAAGTGGTGCAGGGCGTGCTGGACATTCCCCAGCTGACCGGGCCGGCCAGCGTAGAGGCCAAGCCGCTGCTGCCATCCTTTCTGTACCTGCCGCACGAGAGCGAGCTGACGGCTGCCGACATGGCGCTGCCATGGGGCGCGCAGCAGGATTTTGTGGTGGGCGAGTTGGCGCGCACGCGCGGCGCTGCCACGCCGATCCGGCTGGTCTCCAGCGCCAAGAGCTGGCTGTGCCACCCTGGTGTGGACCGCCGCTCGCCGCTGCTGCCCGCCGATGCGCCACCCGAGGTGCACCGCGTATCGCCGCTCACCGCCTCCATCCGCTACCTCTCGCACCTGCGCTGGGCCTGGGAGCAGGCCCACCCCGAGGCGCCGTTTGACGCCCAGGACATTACCGTCACCATTCCCGCATCGTTCGACCCCGCGGCGCGCGAGCTCACGGCCGAGGCGTGCAAGGCGGCGGGTTTCCAGAACCTGACGCTGCTCGAAGAGCCCCAGGCCGCGCTGTACAGCTGGATTCAGGCCACGGGTGGCGACTGGCGCAAGCAGGTCAGCAACGGCGACGTGATCCTCGTCGTGGACGTGGGCGGCGGCACCACCGACCTGTCGCTGATCGCCGTGCTGGAGCGCGATGGCAATCTGGAACTGCAGCGCGTCGCCGTGGGCGAGCACATCCTGCTGGGCGGCGACAACATGGACCTGGCCCTGGCCTACGGCGTAGCGCGCAAGCTTGCACAAGAGGGCAAGCAGCTCGATGCCTGGCAGACCCGGGCGCTTGCCCATGGCTGTCGCGCCGCCAAGGAGCAGTTGCTGGCTGACGAAAACCTGCAGGCCGTGCCCGTGGTGGTGCCCAGCCGTGGCAGCAAGCTCATCGGCGGCAGCATCCGCACCGAGGTGACGCGCGCCGAAGTGCTCGCCATGCTGGTGGAAGGCTTCTTTCCACAGGTCGCCATCAGCGACAAACCCCAGACCCGTGCGCGCGGCGCGCTCACGCAGCTGGGCCTGCCCTATGCGCAGGACGCGGCCGTCACCCGCCACCTTGCGGCATTTCTGTCGCGCCAGGCCGGGGCGACCGAGCAGATCGAAGGCCTGCAAGGCACGCAGCCTGCGGGCGCGAGCTTCCTGCACCCCACGGCCATTCTGTTCAACGGCGGCGTACTCAAGGCCGGGCAGATCGAGCAGCGCATTCTCGCCGTTGTGAACGGCTGGCTCGCTGCCGAAGGTGCGCAGCCCGCGCGCCTGCTCGATGGCGCCAACCTCGATCTGGCCGTTGCGCGCGGCGCCGCCTACTACGGCCATATCGCAGCCCAAGGCCACGGCGTGCGCATCCGTGGTGGCACGGCGCAAAGCTATTACGTGGGCGTGGAATCGAACATGCCTGCCATCCCTGGCATGGAGCCGCCCATCTCGGCTCTGTGCCTGGCGCCCTTCGGCATGGAAGAGGGCACGGAAGTGGCGCTGGACGCGCAAGAGTTCGGCCTCGTCGTGGGCGAGCCGGTGCGCCTGCGCTTCTTCGGCTCCAGCGTGCGCCGCAGCGACGCCGTCGGCACCATGCTGGACTTCTGGGGCCCCGAAGAGCTGGTGGAACTGCAGGAGATTGAAGCGCACCTGCCCGCCGAGGGCCGCGCGAGCGGCGAAGTGGTGCCCGTCACCCTGCATGCCCGCGTGACCGACATCGGCACACTGGAGCTCAACGCCGTGCCCGTAGGCGGCAGTGAGCGCTGGAAGGTGGAGTTCGATGTGCGGGCGGAGACTACGGTCGCCGACGATAGTTTTGCTGTGCACTGAATTACATCGAGTCGGGAGTGGATATGAGGGGAAACGTAATCTCTTATATCGAGATGTGCCAGAAGGAAGGGACTAGCCTGCAGCGCGGAATGAATTTCCGCTTAAAGGGACGTCATTCGGTCATCTTGATGTCGGTACGGCCTAACTCTCCTTATCGAGACGAAGTGAGGGAGGGGGGAACGGTCTTGGTCTATGAAGGCCACGATGTGGCCAAAACACAAGGTATTTCGGATCCCAAGCTTTTAGATCAGCCCATGACTTCCAATCGTGGAGCGCTGACTGAGAATGGGAAATTTCATAGAGCTGCACAGCACTTTAAGTCTGGCGATAAAGGGCCCGATATCGTCCAGGTATATGAAAAAATCAAGGACGGTATCTGGGCCGACAATGGTTTTTTTCATTTAGTCGATTCTTGGGTAGAACACGACGGGTTTCGCAACGTCTGCAAGTTCAAGTTGGTTGCAATAGAAAGCGTTTCTGATGTTGCTGCAGCTGAAGAAATGTCGAACAAGATAGTTGAGCGCAGTCGAATTATTCCAACCCATGTGAAGTTGGAAGTTTGGAAACGTGATGGAGGCAAATGCGTCACTTGTGGTGCGACAGATGAACTTCATTTCGATCACATTCTTCCCTTTTCTAAGGGTGGAACTTCACTCAAAGCAGAGAATGTGCAATTGCTTTGCGTACGTCACAACTTGGGCAAGAGTGCAAAAATTCAGTAACCAGAGAGCAGCGCTTTTCTCATCGTTATGAGGCAAGCTCATCTCAATAGTTTTAATGTGAACCACCTGCCGCATGACTGCCGTGACTGAAAGCACTTCTTTTGGCTCCGCGCGTTATGTGGTGGGCATCGACCTGGGCACCAGCCACACCGTCGTCGCCAGCGTGCCTTTGAGCGGTGTGGCCGAACAGATTGCGTTGCTGAACATTCCCCAGCGCAGCACGGCTGGCGAAGTGCTTGCGCAGCCCCTGCTGCCTTCGGTGCGCTACCAGGCGGCACCCGGCGAGCTGGGAGACGCCTGGCGTGAGCCCTGGCCGCCGCAGGGTGCCGATGCGCAGGCGCCTGCCGTCATCGGCCGCTGGGCGCGTGATCTGGGCACGGCCGTGCCGGAGCGGCTGGTGGCTAGCGCCAAGAGCTGGCTGTCGCACACCGGCGTGGATCGCACGGCGCCCATCCTGCCCTGGGGCGCTGCTGAAGATGTGGCCAAGGTATCTCCGCTGGCGGCATCGAGCGCCTATCTGGCCCATGTTCGCGCCGCGTGGGACCGCGCACACCCCGAGGCCCCGCTGCACCAGCAGACCGTGGTGCTGACGGTGCCTGCCTCGTTCGACGAAGGCGCGCGTGCGCTGACGCTGGAGGCCGCGCAGCTGGCGGGCCTGCCCGGTGTGCATCTGCTCGAAGAGCCCAAGGCCGCCTTTCACGACTGGCTGGTGCTGCAGGGCGAACAGCTTGCCTCGCAATTGGCGGGCAGCCGGTTGGTGTTGGTCGTCGACGTGGGCGGCGGCACGACCGACCTGACGCTGATCCGCGTGGAGGCGTCGCCCGACGGCGGCCTGCCCGTGCTCACGCGTACGGCCGTGGGCGAGCACCTGATGCTGGGTGGCGACAACATGGATCTGGCGCTCGCCCACCAGCTGGAGGCGCAGTTTGCAGGGGAGGGCGAGCGGTTGCCAGCCCCAAGATTTGCCCAACTGGTGCAGCGCTGCCGCATCGCCAAGGAGCAATTGCTGGCTGCCGATGCGCCTGAGCGTGTGGCGGTGACGCTGCTGGGCGGCGGCAGCCGCCTGCTGGCCCAGGCCCGTAGCGCCACGCTCACGCGCGAGCAGGTGCGCCAATGGGTAGTCGATGGTTTTTTGCCGCCCGCGCAGATCAGCGATATTCCCGCCCGGCGCCAGGGCGCGCTGCGCGGCTTTGGCCTGCCGTATCCGGCCGATGCGGCGATTTCGCGGCATCTGGCGCAGTTTCTGTCGCAACACGCTGCTGGCGCTGATGCAGCCCATCTGCCCGATACCGTGCTGCTCAACGGCGGCGTCTTCCACGCCCATGCGGTGGTGGAGCGGCTGA
Organism: Comamonas sp. 4034; assembly: GCF_050434545.1. Lineage (NCBI taxonomy): Bacteria > Pseudomonadati > Pseudomonadota > Betaproteobacteria > Burkholderiales > Comamonadaceae > Comamonas > Comamonas sp. 4034. Next base: position 22,593 of record NZ_JBNDIT010000005.1, read on the forward strand.
CCGAGCAGCTCTCGGCCTGGCGCGGCAGCCCGGTGCGCGTGCTGCACAACCCGCACCCTGACTGGGCCGTGGCGCGCGGCGCGGCAGCGTATGGACTGGCGCGTTTTCAGCCGGTTATTGAAGAAAAAGCGGATTCGGACGAGCAGGATCAGGCGCAGGCTGCTATCAAAATTGATAAGCCAGTGATTGCCGCGCGCCTGCCGCAGATCGGCGGCGGCTCGGCGCGTAGCTACTGGCTGCTGTTGCCCGCAAAATCCGGCGCCCGCCCGCAAGGCATCTGCCTGTTGCCGCGCGGCACGGAAGAGGGTGTGCGCATCGTGCTCTCGGGCCGGCGCTTTGCGCTGCGGCTGGGCGAGGCCGTGCGCTTCAATCTGCTGGCCAGCAGCCGCAGCGATATACCGGCGCAGGCGGGGCAGATTGCCGAGATCGGCGGCGAGGGCTGGGTGGAGCTGCCACCGCTATCCACGGTGCTGCCCGCACCGCAAGGGCGCGATAAGGCCCAGGTCGAAGTGCAGTTGCAGGCCAGCATGACCGAAGTGGGCACGTTGGAAGTGCGCTGCGTACCCGCGCAGAAGTCTGGCGATGCCTCCCCTTCCTGGCTGCTGCCATTTTCCGTGCGTGGTGCTGTACGTGGTGCCGTAAGCGATGCAGTGAGCGAAGGCATGAATGCTACTGATTTGGTAGCGAATGGTGCAGACGAGGTAAGCGCCAGAGGCCAAAATGGCTTGAATTCACACGATGCACGCCTGCCCGAGGCCGTGGCACTGATCGATCGCATCTTCGGCAACCAGGCGCAGGACGTGACGGCCAAGGAAGTGCGCCAGCTGCGCCAGTCGCTGGAAAAAGTGCTGGGCCCGCGCGAGGCCTGGGGCATTGCCCTGCTGCGCGCCTTGTTCGATGCCTTGCTGGCCCGCGCCCGGCGCCGGCGCCGCACCGTGGAGCATGAGCGCGTCTGGCTCAACCTCGCAGGCTGGTGCCTGCGGCCCGGCGTGGGGGCAGAACTCGATGCCTGGCGCATGGAGCAGGTCTGGGCGCTCTATCCCCATGGACTGGGCCATGGCAAGGAAGCAGGCAACTGGACCGAGTGGTGGGTGTTCTGGCGCCGCGTGGCGGCGGGCCTGAGCGAAGCGCAGCAGATGGAGCTGCTCGAAGACGTGGCTGGCCACATGCAAAAAGCCGTGCAGCAAACTGCCCGGGGCAAGAGCAGCCATGGCAGCTACGACGATATGCTGCGCCTGTTTGCTGCCATGGAGGCCGTGCCCTGGCAGTACCGCCAGGAAATGGGCCAGTGGATGCTGCAGCGCTTGAAGCGCCCCGAGGAAACCGTGCAGACCTGGTGGGCCATCGGCCGCCTTGCCGCGCGCCAGCCGTTGGCTGCCAACGCGCACCTCGTGATGCCACCCGAAGCTGCGCAGGAATTTCTGAACGCCACGCTCGCCCAGGACTGGCGCAGAAACGAAACCGCCATGTTCGCTGCCGTGCAGATGGCCCGCATGACCGGAGACCGCGCGCGCGATCTGGCGGATGCCGCGCGTGCCCAGGTGCTGGAGAAAATGCGCGCCGCAGGCGCCCCGCCGCGCTGGATCGCCATGGTGGAGCAGGTGGTGCAGATGGAAGCCGAAGACCAGAAGCGCAGCTTTGGCGACAGCCTGCCGCCGGGGCTGGTATTGCTGTAGCCGTAGCAGCTTTTGTCGCCAAGGCGGAACGGTTCGCGCGTGCTGTGGGCGCTTTGCCTGTAAATTGGCAGCTTCCGTGTCATCCGTGGGCCGCCGCGCCATGAAAGATTCCGTATTGCATATCCGGCCGCTTGTCGCTGGCGATTTGCAGGCGCTGCTGGCGCTCTACCAGCACTTGCATGCATCAGACGACTCTCTGCCGTCTCCTGCTCGCGTGGAGGCCATCTGGGCAGACCTGGTGGCCGATCCGCGCAATGTCTACCTGGGTGGCTTTGTGGGCGGCCAACTGGTGGCCAGTTGCGTGCTCACCACCATCCCCAACCTCACGCGCGGCTGCAGACCGTATGGTTTGATTGAGAACGTGGTGACGCACAGCGCATTCCGGCAGCGTGGGTTTGGCAAGGCTGTACTGCAGCACGCCTTGCAGCAGGCCTGGGCCCAGGGGTGCTACAAGGCCATGCTGATGACTGGCCGCAAGGACGAAGCGGTGATTCAGTTTTATGAAGGCGCGGGTTTTGACCGCCACGACAAGCAAGCCTTTGTCGCCCGGCCACCGGCGTGACCGGTGCAACAATGCACAGGCTCCATTGCGCAGCAACCGGGAGGGTGCTGCCAAAAAGTTCAAACCTACCGAAAGAGTTTGCTATGAAATTTGATGTTGTGGCGCGCACTGGCCGTTCGTCAGCAGCTGTTTTCTTCTTCAAGCGCAGGTGGCTGGTAGTGGCCGCTGGCGCCGCTGTGCTCGCTGGCGCGCCGCAGGCCTGGGCGCAGGCGGTGGGCAACTGGCCTGCCAAACCCATCACCTTCATCGTGCCCCAGGCGCCCGGTGGTGCCAACGATGTGATTGCCCGCGCGGTGGCGCAGGGCCTGGAGAACTCGCTGGGCCAGCCCGTGGTGGTGGAGAACCGGCCCGGTGCCAATGGCAACCTGGGCACCAGCCAGGTGGCGCGCGCTGCGGCAGACGGCTACACCTTCCTGGTGACGGCGCAAAGCGCCTACACCATCAACCCGGCGCTCTACACCACGGTGCCGTTTGATCCGCTCAAGGATTTCACGCCCATCATGCAACTGGCGGTGGCGCCATACCTGCTGGTAGTCAACCCCAGATTCCCCGCCAAAACGCTGGACGAGCTGGTGGCCTATGCCAAGGCCCACCCGGGCAAGGTGGAATATGCCTCGGCAGGCAACGGCACGCTCAACCACCTGCTGGGCGAAATGCTGAAAAAGCAGAAGAAGATCGAGCTGCTGCATGTGCCGTACAAGGGCGCATCGGCTGCGGCCACCGATGTGGTGGCGGGCCAGTTGCCCATGACGTTCGGCAGCTTTCCCGGTGTGATGCCCTTTGTGACCAGCGGCAAGCTGCGCGTGCTGGGCGTCGCCTCCGACAAGCCGACGCAGCTGGCCCCCGATATTGCGCCCCTGGGCAAGGATCTGGCGGTCACCAGCTGGTACGGCCTGTTTGCACCCGCTGGCACGCCTGATGCCATCGTCACCCGGCTGCACGCTGCCATCGCCAAGGTGATGGCAACGCCCGCCATGGCAGAGCGGTTGAAGGGGCTGGGCGCAGAGCCCGTGCAGTCCGATCCGCGCAGCTTCAAGGCAGCGCTGCCTGCCGAGTTGGCCTACTGGAAGCAGGTGGTGCAGGATTCGGGGGCGCACATTGACTGATGCACAACTGCTGGCAGCCTGCGCCGCTGTGCCCCGGGTAGGCCATTTGCCCGCCGGGCCGCGCAATGCCATCACCGATGTGGCGGGCCTGCGCGTGGGCCACTGCACCGTTGCCCAAGGCGACCTGCAAACCGGTGTGACGGTGGTGGTGCCGCCGGTGGCCAATCCCTTTTTGCACAAGCTGCCAGCGGGGCTGGCGGTGATCAATGGCTTTGGCAAGAGTGCGGGCCTGGTGCAACTGGCCGAGCTGGGCCAGATTGAAACGCCCATCGCACTCACCAATACCTTTGGCGTGCCGGCCGTGGTGCAGGCACAGATTGCCGAGTGCATTGCCGCCAACCCCGAATGCGGCCGCAGCCTGCCCACGGTGAATGCGCTGGTGCTGGAGTGCAATGACGGCTACCTGAGCGACATCCAGCGCATGGCGGTGACGGCAGACCACTACCGCCAGGCCGTGCAATCTGCCGCCTATGACGTGACCCAGGGCGCAGTGGGCGCGGGGCGCGGCATGTCGTGCTTTCAGCTCAAGGGCGGCATCGGTACGGCCTCGCGTGTGGTGGAAATAGCGCACCGCCACTACACCGTGGGGGCGCTGGTGCAGGCCAATATGGGCAAGCTCGCTGACCTGCGCTGGGGCGGTGTGCCGGTGGGGGCGGTACTGCAGCAGCGCCTGCAGGCCAAGGAGCAGCAGGCTGCGCCCGGCGATGGTGTGGACAAGGGGAGCATCATCATGCTGCTGGCCACCGATGCGCCGCTGGACAGCCGCCAGCTCAGCCGTGTGGCCCGGCGCGCTGCTGCGGGGCTGGCGAATACGGGCTCCTGCTATGGCCACGGCAGCGGCGATATTGCGCTGGCGTTCAGCTGTGCCTATACGCAGCCCGCCGATGTGAACGAACCCATGCCCGCCGTGGCAATGCTGCACGAGGCGCAGCTCGATCCGCTGTTCCGCGCCGCGTCCGACGCCGTGGAGCAGGCCATCTACCATGCGATGTGGCATGCGCAGACGGTGCAAGGGCGCGATGGCCATCGCCGCTGGGGCTGGCAGGATCTGTGGAAAGACTGAGCAATGAAAGTACTGATTTCTGTTGATATCGAAGGCGTGGCCGGTGTCTACCACGCCGAACAGGTGCGTGCGGGCAACCCCGAGTATGAGCGTGCCCGCCGCTGGATGGCCCAGGAGGCCAATGCGGCGATTGATGGCGCCTTTGCAGCCGGGGCCAACGAGGTGTTCGTCAACGATTCGCACGGCGGCTTTCGCAATATGCCGCCCGATCTGCTGGATGCGCGGGCGCAGGTGATTCAAGGCAAGCCGCGTTACCTGAGCATGGTGGCCGGTGTGGAGCTGGGCGTGGATGCGGTGTGCATGGTGGGCTACCACTCGCGCGCCCAGGGGCGCGGCATTCTGGCGCACACCATCAATGGTTTTGCGTTTGCGCGGGTCTGTATCAACGGCCAGCCAGCCAGCGAAGCCCATATCTACGGTGCGCTGGCCGGTGCCTATGGCGCGCCGGTGGTGATGCTGGCAGGCGATGATGTGCTGCGCGCAGAAAACGAGGCCCTCTTTCCCTGCGCCGTGTTTGTGCAGACCAAGCGCGCCACGGGCCACGCAAGCGGCATCAGCCTGTCGCCCGAGCAGTCTCAGGCCGCGATCCGTGAAGGGGTGGTGCTGGCGCTGACGCAACGCGCGCAGTGCGAGCCGCTCCTGGCCGCCAGCCCGGTGCGGGTGGAGATCACCGCCACCTCGCCCGGCATGGCCGACCTGTTCTGCCAGTGGCCGACGCTGGAGCGTGTGGATGGCTGCACCGTGCGCTTCAGCGCGCCCGAGATCGAGTCGGCCGTGCGCATGGTCAACTGCCTGTCAGCCATGTCGTCGATGCTGCGCTAGGCCAATGTACAAAGGTGTCTCGCGCAGCAGCTGCTGCGTTGGTCAGCGTATGGGTATCTGTACCGCAGCGGGTACCGGCACCGCCGTCACGCTGTTCTGGGGCGAGCCTTCGATCACGCGGTCGGAATAGGTCATGTAGACCAGCGCATGGCGGCTGGTGTCGACCATGCGCACCACGCGCAGGCGCTTGAAAAGCAGCGATGTGCGTTCGCTGAACACTTCATCCTGCTGCTTGATCGGCTTTTCAATGGTGATGGGGCCTACCTGTACACAGGCAATCGACGCTTCCGAGCGGTCTTCCGCCAGGCCCAGGCCGCCTTTGATGCCGCCGGTCTTGGCGCGCGAGACATAGCAGGTCACGCCCTTGACCTGGGGGTCGTCATAGGCTTCGACGACGATCTTGTGGTCGGGGCCGACCAGCTTGAAGACCGTATCCACCGATCCAATGGTCTCCGGGCTGGCCATGGCGTGGCCTGCTGCGGCGCAGGCACCGGCCACCAGCATGGTGCGCAGGCAAGGGGCAAATCGCATCATCGAATACTCCTGTAAAAAAATCCTTGAAATCTGCGCTATTGCGCATCTGTCAAGGATTTTGTATTTTATTTTTATAGCAGATGCCAGCCGGGCCGGCATCTTGGGGGCAGCGCGGTCGCTGCGCAGTTTTTCAGGCCAGTGCGGCTTCTGCCACGTGCTTGCGCAGATGTGCCAGCGCTTCTTCCACCTGGTCCACCAGCACCAGGCACAGGTCGTCCGGTTGCAGGCGCGAGAGCGCGTGGTCGATGGCGATGAATTCGCCGTGGATTTCGGTGACATAGCTGGTGCGCGGCGCACCTTGCAGGCCCTTTTGCAGCAGGGCCAGCACTTCGCCGTCTTCACGGCCACGCTGACAGGCATCCTGGTACAGGATCACGTCGTCGAACACCTTGCCCAGGATCTGGGTCTGCTCGATGATGTCCTGGTCGCGGCGGTCGCCCGCGCCGCTGATGACCACGCTGCGGCGCTTGGCGGGCATGGCTTCCACGGCCTGCACCAGGGCGCGCATGGCATCCGGGTTGTGGCCGTAGTCGGCAATGATGGTGGCGCCCTTGTAATCCATCACGTTGAAGCGGGCAGGCGCATTGTCGCTGTCGCTCAAGAAACCCGCGAGGCCGCGGCGGATGGTCTGCCAGGGCAGGCCCGTCGCCCAGGCGGCGCCGATGGATGCCATGATGTTTTCCACCTGGAAGGTGATGGTGCCGTTGCGGGTGAGCGGAATTTCGCGCAGCGGAATGGATTCGCGCCACGAGCCTTCGGCGGCCACGATGCTGTCGCCATCCACATAGACCACGCGGCTGCCCTGGGCGCGGTGCGTGGCCATGACGGGGTGGTGGCGGTCGGCCGCAAAGAAGATGACCTTGCCGGGGCAGACATGGGCCATGGCGGCCACGAGCGGATCGGCCGCGTTCAGCACGGCATAGCCGGTAGGCGCCACGTTCTGCACGATGACGCGCTTGAGCACGCCCACATCTTCCTTGGTGGTGATGTAGTTCAGGCCCAGATGGTCGCCTTCGCCCACGTTGGTGACGACCGCCACCTGGCAGCGGTCAAAGCCCAGGCCTTCGCGCAGGATGCCGCCGCGCGCGCATTCGAGCACGGCTGCATCGGTTTCGGGGTGGGCGAGGGCGTTGCGGGCGCTCTTGGGGCCGGAGCAATCGCCGCTGTCGATCTGGCGGCCATTGACCCACACACCATCGGTGTTGGTCATGGCGGTGCGCCAGCCGTGCGAGGTGAACAGGTGGGTGATCACGCGTGTGGTCGTGGTCTTGCCGTTGGTGCCGGTGACGGCCACCACGGGAATACGGCCATCGTCGCCCGGGGCGAACAGCTCGTCCACCATGGGCACGCCGACATTGCGCGGGCGGCCGAACGAGGGCGCCAGGTGCATGCGCAGGCCGGGGGCGGCATTGACTTCGACAATGCCGCCGCTTTGCTCTTCCAGTGGCTTGAGCATGGTTTCGCAGACCACATCCACGCCGCAGATGTGCAGGCCGATGGTCTGGGCGGCTTCAATGGCGCGTGCGGCGATCTCGGGATGCACATCGTCGGTCACATCGGTGGCGCTGCCGCCGGTGGACAGGTTGGCGTTGTTGCGCAGCACCACGCGCTGGCCTTGGGCGGGCACGCTGTCTGGTGTGAGGCCTTCGCTGGCGATGCGGGCGATGGCGATGTCATCGAGGCGAACCTTGGTGAGCGCCGTGCCATGGCCCGAGCCGCGGCGGGGGTCCTGGTTGACGATGTTCACCAGCTCGCGGATGGTGTGCTGGCCGTCGCCCAGCACCTGGGGCGGCTCGCGGCGGGCCGCTGCCACCAGCTGGCCGCCAACGACCAGCATGCGGAAGTCGTGGCCGGGCAGAAAGCGCTCGACCAGGATTTCATCGCCAAATTCGCTTGCCACCTTGTAGGCAGCTTCCAGGCCTTCGCGGGTGGTGATGTTGACCACCACGCCCTTGCCCTGGTTGCCGTCCTGGGGCTTGACCACGACAGGCAGGCCCACTTCCTGGGCCACGGCCCAGGCGTCTTCCACGTCGACCACGGGGCGACCCATGGGCACGGGCACGCCAGCGGCATGCAGCAGGCGTTTGGTCAGGTCCTTGTCCTGCGCAATCGATTCAGCCACGGCGCTCGTGGAGTCGAGCTCTGCCGCCTGGAAGCGGCGGGCCTTCGAGCCCCAGCCCAGCTGCACGAGCGAGCCGGTGGTCAGGCGCCGGAACGGAATGCCCCGGGCGACGGCGGCATCGACAATGGCACCCGTGGAGGGGCCAATGCGATCGTCTTCGTCCAACTCGCGCAATTGGGCAATCGTGGCATCCGCATCGAAGGCGGTGTCGTTCAGTGCGGCCTGGATCAGCGCCTCGGCCTTTTCCATGGCCAGCTTGCCCACGGCTTCTTCGGTGTATTCAACCACCACCTGGAAGGTGCCGCGTTCCACGGTCTCCTGGGTGCGGCTGAAGGTGACGGGGCAACCAGCCTGGGCTTGCAGCGACAGGGCAGCGCGCTCCAGCACATAGGCCAGCGACAGCTGCTGGGCCGCGCCATGCGGCTGCAGCGTGCCAATGGTGGGAAAGCGCGCGCGCAGCTTTTCTTCAAAGCCGGGCATGGCGGTGTACAGCAGTTCGCTGTCGTCACAGTGCACGACGGCTTCGATGGCGGTGCTGCGGGTCCAGAGGTTGGGGCCACGCAGGGCTCGGGTGCGGGTGATCTGCATAGTGTTCTTTCAGCTGAATATCAAGCTATTTATTGATTTTCGCTTATGGGGGAAGCGGTAACAGCTATATTTATAGGAGCAATTGAGGTGCAGCCTCAAACTTGGTATTCAAAGGTCTTGATGCCCGCGCCGATCAGATCGGGCGTGATATCGAGCGCCCAGGCCGTTGCAATCGCAGCCAGCAGCGCAGGGGTATCGGGCTTCTTGCCGCCGGGCAGCGACAGGGCATCGAGCGTGCCCAGCACGCGTTCCTGCGTGCCGGTGGCCAGCACCACGTTGTTGCCCTTGACGAACACGGCGCGGCCACCTTCGTGCTGGGCTTCGGTGTTGGCTCGGTGGGCGGCTACGGCTTCGTTGCCGGCATCGGTCGAATACAGGATCACTTCGCCATCGCACAGTTCGGCGAGGTCGGCCACTTCGGGCAGGTCGGCGTTCAGCACGCCTGCACCTTCGTCCAGCACCACATCGATCTGGGTGCGCATCACGCGGCGCATCTGGCCGGGCTCCAGCACATCGTGGTCGGCCAGTTGCTCGTAGCCATCCATGTCGGTGACCACACCGACCAGGCAGCGGTCGTAGGCGAGGCCTTCTTCGAGGATGGAACGGGCCGTGGTCTGGATGACGGCGGCCTGGGCCAGCCGGTTGGTGAGCAGACGGTGGGCACCGGCCCAGTTGCCGGTATCGGTCTTTTGCGTCTGGCGGTTGGCGATGAACATGCCTTCGCTGCTGGCAACGCCGGTGGCCTTGCCCGACAGTTGCAGCAGCCAGCCCACCAGGCGGGCGATGAAGGCGTTGTTGCGGGTGCCAACGATGCCTGCAATGGGAATGCGGCCAGCGCCAGGCCCGTCTTCACGCGGGAAGAGGTGATCGGCAATCGCCATGCCCACGGGGCGCGGCGCGCCGCTGGTGGGCTTGAGGTGCATGAGCAGGCCCGGGCCCGCGTTGACTTCCAGGATCGCGCCCTGGCCCTGCATGGGCTGGGAGACGTCCTTGAGGATCATGTCCATGCCGGCGATGTCGAGGCCCACGATCTTTGCCGCCAATACGGCGTAGTACGCCACGTCGGGGTGCACATCGTCCAGGCAATCGATCGCCATGTTGCCATTGCGCTGCAGCAGCACGCCCTGGCCCTGGGGAATCACGCTGTCCGGGGTGACATGCTGGCGGTTGAGTTCCAGCTTGACGGCGCCGGCTTCCAGGTTGATCCAGTCGAGCGGGTATTCCTGCTCGGGGCCGCGACGCGGGTCCTGGTTCAGCACGGCAACCAGCTCGCGCAGTGTGGCCTTGCCATTGCCGTACACGCTCACGGTTTCGCCCTTGGTGGCGGCGACGACCTTGTCGCCCACCACCAGCAGGCGGTGTTCCACGCCGTCGATGAATTTTTCGACAATGACATCCGAGCCTTCGGGCTCTGCCAGCGCGAAAGCGGCCTTGATGTCTGCTTCTTCAGACAGCTCCAGCGTCACGCCACGGGCGTGGTTGCCGTCCGATGGCTTGACGGTGACGGGGAAGCCGATGTCCTGTGCCACTTCCCAGGCTTCCTCGGGCGATGCGACGATCTGGCCTTCCGGCACAGGTACGCCGCAGGCGGTCAGCAGGCGCTTGGTGAAATCCTTGTCCTGGGCAATGCCTTCGGCAATCGCGCTGGTCTGGTCGGATTCAGCCGTCCAGATGCGACGCTGTGCAGCGCCATAGCCCAGCTGCACGAGGTTGCCATCGTTCAGGCGGATATGGGGAATGCGGCGCTCGCTGGCGGCATCGACGATGCAGCCGGTCGACGGGCCGAGGTAGCGGTCATTGATCGCCGTCTTGATGGCATGCACGGCAGGCTTGAGATCGAATGGCTCATCGTTGATGGCCGCCATCAGCAGCTTGTGGCCATGCTCCAACGCTACGCGGGCTACGGCTTCTTCGGGGCAGCGGAACACCATGCGGTACACGCCACGCCTGGAGATCTCGCGCGTCTGACCAAACTCGGCAGGCATGCCCGCCAGGTTCAGCAGTTCAATGACCACATGCTCCAGCACATGGCCCATCCAGGTGCCGCCCTCCAGGCGCTGAATGAAGCCGCCGCGCTCGCCGACACCGCAGGTGTGCTCGATCAGGTCGGGCAGCCAACTGGTCAGGCGTTCATTGAGGCCGGGAATCTTGTTGGACGGATAGTCTTCCAGCTCTCCCAGATCAAGCCAGACCTCGAGTACCGGGCGGTAGGTCCAGACGCTGGGGCCACGCAGGAAAGTTGTGCGCAAGAGTTGGATGTCGTTGAATTTCGCCATATCAATCAGCGGATAAACATTGGTAACAATTCTGGAGAATTGCCGTCGATGGGAATGCATTGTGCGCCCAAATCGGGCAAGGCGGTGGGCTGTCAGCCCAAATGCATGGTCATGCGTTAATGGGGAGATGGACGGGTGCCAACATCATTCCGTATCGCCGCAATAATAAGCGGCCTGCCGGCAGCAACGCCGGGCAGCTGCGACCGCCGAGGGCGGGGAAAAACAACGCTATATGCAAAATCACCAATCCGCGGATGCTTCAGCATTCTTTGCTGGCCCTTTGGGGGCCGAACTGCGAGCCAAGCTCAATAACCAAGAAAACGTCTTAGCCGTCGCTCCCGTTGACTTGGGGGCTGATTTGCGTTTTGCCAGCGGTCTGATCGCCCTGACGTCACAGCGGGTTCTGGTGGCCGATCCCACGACCCGGCAGTGGGGCGAGTGGGCGCTTGCTACGGATTTGAGCGTGCGCTTCTATGACCATGGCGGTGTAGGTAATCTGGAACTGCACGACACCACACAGCGCCTGGGCCTGTGGCGCATGACCCTGACCCACCAGACCGCCGTGCTGGGGCTGGTGCAGAAATTCGAGCAGCAGCGCGAGCGCCTGTTGCGCAATGAGGCTTACCAGCACCTGGAGGATGAACGCGCCCACTGCCAGGTATGCGGCACCCTGTTGCCCCCTGATGCCGAAGACTGCCCGGCCTGCGCCCGCCAGAACAACGCCCCCACCTCCAGCTGGGTGCTGCTGCGCCTGTGGCGGTTTGCCGAGCCCTACAAAATGCAATTGTTGTTGGGTTTTGTGTTGACCTTGCTGTCCACCGCCGCGCACATGGTGGCGCCGTACCTGACGATCCCTTTGATGGACAAGATCCTGATTCCGTTCCAGAACGGCGAAAAGATCGATAAAAGCCTGGTGATGTTCTACCTGGGGGCCTTGCTGGTGTCTGCTCTGGTGGCCTGGGTGCTGGGCTGGGCGCGCACCTTTGTGCTGGCGCGTGTGTCCGAGCGCATTGGCGCCAATCTGCGCACCACCACCTACAACCACCTGCTCAAGCTGTCGCTCGACTTCTACGGCAGCAAGCGCACGGGCGACCTGATGGCGCGCATTGGCGCAGAGACCGACCGCATCAACCTGTTCCTGTCGCTCAACGCTCTGGATTTCGCCACCGATGTGCTGATGATCGTGATGACCTCGGTCATTCTGTTCTCGATCAACCCCTGGCTGGCGCTGGTAACGCTGGTGCCGCTGCCTTTCATCGCCTGGATGATCCACACCGTGCGCGACAAGCTGCGCACCGGCTTCGAGAAGATTGATCGTGTCTGGTCCGAAGTGACCAATGTGCTGGCCGACACCATTCCGGGTATCCGCGTGGTCAAGGCCTTTGCCCAGGAACAGCGCGAAGCCGACCGCTTTGCCCACGCCAACCAGGTCAACCTGGAGGCCAACGACCGCGTCAACAAGACCTGGTCGCTGTTCACCCCCACGGTCACGCTGCTGACAGAGATCGGCCTGCTCATCGTTTGGGCATTCGGTATCTACCTGGTGGCCAACGAGCAGATCACGGTCGGTATCCTGACGGCCTTCATTGCCTACATCGGCCGCTTCTATACCCGGCTGGATTCGATGAGCCGCATTGTCTCCGTCACACAGAAGGCAGCCGCTGGCGCCAAGCGCATCTTCGACATTCTGGACCATGTGAGCAACGTGCCCGACCCGGCGAACCCGGTCAAGCTGGGCAAGGTGCAGGGCGCGATCACCATGGAGAACGTGGGCTTTCGCTATGGCAGCCGCTCGGTCATCAAGGATCTGAACCTGCAGATCAAGCCCGGCGAGATGATTGGCCTGGTGGGCCACAGCGGCTCGGGCAAGAGCACGCTGGTCAACCTGATCAGCCGTTTCTATGACGTGACCGATGGCTCGATCCAGCTCGATGGCGTGGATGTGCGCCGCATTGCGGTGTCGGATTACCGCAGCAACATCGGCCTGGTGCTGCAGGAGCCGTTCCTGTTCTTTGGCACGATTGCCGAAAACATTGCCTATGGCAAGCCGCACGCCACGCGCGAAGAGATCGTGGCTGCCGCCCGCGCTGCCCATGCGCACGAATTCATCCTGCGCCTGCCGCATGGTTACGACTCGCTCGTGGGTGAGCGCGGCCAGGGCCTGTCGGGTGGTGAGCGACAGCGTATCTCGATTGCACGGGCGCTGCTGATCGATCCGCGCATCCTGATCCTTGACGAGGCAACGTCTGCGGTCGATACCGAAACCGAAAAGGAAATCCAGCGTGCGCTGGACAACCTGGTGCAAGGTCGCACGACGATTGCGATTGCCCACCGCCTGTCCACCCTGCGCAAGGCCGACCGCCTGGTGGTGATGGACCGCGGCGAGATTGTGGAAGTGGGCCCGCACGACGAACTGATGGCCAAGGAAGGCGCCTATTGGCGCCTGTACATGGCCCAGGCCCGCCGCGCCGAAGAAGATGCCGAAGCCGCAGGCGTGGTGACGGTGCGCGCCGCTGGCGTAACCTACGACGTGCAGGCCATTCCCAAGACGAATGCCGAGTCGCTGAACGACAACGCCTGACCATCCGGCGCAGAAAGTACCCGTATGAATACGAACCTCACCCCTGCCGCTCAGGTGGCAGCACCAATGCCGCTCACGCGCAACCCCTTTGGGCGCCTGGTGCTGCAAAAGGAAGACGGAACCAGTGCCGTGGTCAACCCGGTACGCGCCTTTCCGCTGTCTGCCCCGGTGCATGGCATTTCGCTGATTGCCGAAGACGGCAAGGAAGCACTGTGGATTCCCGATCTGGACGCCGTTGATACTGCAGCGCGCGCCTTGCTCGATGAAGATCTGGCCGCGCGCGAGTTCCAGCCGCTGATCGAGCGCATCCTCAGTGTCTCTACCTTCTCCGTGCCCAGCATCTGGGAGGTCGAAACCGACCGTGGCCCGGTACGCATGACCTTGAAGGCGGAGGAAGACATCCGCAAGCTCGGCAGCCGACAGAACCTGTTGATCACGTCGGCAGACGGCATTCACTACAAACTGCCCGACACCACCAGGCTCGACAAGGCGTCGCGCAAGCTGCTGGAGCGCTTCTTGTAAGTGTTTGCCGCCGCTATATATCCACCCAGGCCTGCCATGCAGGCCTTTTTCATGCCCGCGATGTGGAATAATGCAACGATGTTGCAATAATTGTCGGTTTACATCGCGCAGTCCACCCCATGTTCCGCCTTCACCCAACCCGCTGCTTCATGGCTCGGCAGGCCAATGGACGGGTGCGTGCGGTCTGCGTGCGTTGGCTCTTGGCCTGCTGCGCCTTGCAGGTGTTCATGGCCATGCTTGGCCAGATGCACCAGGTGGCGCATGCCCCGCGCGCGGGGGCAGCGTTGGAGGCGTGGAAAAACGATGCCGGTGCGCCTAGCTTGCCCGTGCCTGGTATTGCCCAAGCCGCTGCAGATGGCTCCTGGCCCGCCGCAGATAAAAAGGTGGCCGGCAACCCGGTGGCCGACAGCCCGATCGCCGGCAATCTGGTGGACGGCGACTCGGTGGCAGGCAGCCCGGCGACAAGTGGTATCGAGCGCTGGTTTGGCGCGCACGGCAGCGCTGACTGCGAGCTTTTCCACCACTTGGCATTGGGGCCCGCCATGGCCGGTGTGGCCACGGCCTTGCATACCTTCCTGTTTGCACCCGTGCGCAATGCCTGCATGGGGGCCGTACTGTTGCGCCAGAGCCCGGCGCTGTTCTTTGCGCGTGGCCCGCCCACGGCGCTGTTCCATTTCTGAATCAGGTATCTGCGCTGCTGAATGCGCCAGCCGGGCCAGGCTTTTGCTGGGCCGCGGCAACGGGAGTGTGTTGTGTACCCGCGCGATCCTTCGATCTGAAATGGGTTGATGCTATTTAATTTGTAGCTTAAAGCGCTTCATTCATAGGCGCAACAGGCCGTTTCTTTCTATCTTTGGTTGCCTGCCCGCTGGCGTTGCATGCGGGCACGCAGCCCTTGGGCATGCCATGTCTTATTCTTCCAAATACTTTTCTTCCTTCACGGCGAGTCTGGCGCAACCGGCCATCGTTGCTGCAGTGGCTGCACTGTGCGCCAGTACGGCCGTGTTTGCACAAAACGCTGCGGACACGCAGCAAGCCCCCGAAGAGGTCACGCTGGGCCAGGTGACGGTGCAGGCCGATGCACTGGCGCGCAGCGTGGATGACCTGACCACGCCTGCCGATGTGCTGACCGGCGACGAGCTGGTACAACGCCGGGGCGCCAACCTGGGCGATACCTTGTCAGGGGAGCCGGGCATTCAGGCAACCCACTTTGGCGCAGGGGCGAGCCGTCCGGTGATCCGTGGCATGGACGGTGCGCGCGTCAAGGTGCTGCAAAGCGGCGCGGCGATCCAGGATGCCTCTACCGTCAGTCCAGACCATCTGGTGACCACCGAACCCATGCTGGCGCGGCAGATCGAGGTATTGCGCGGCCCATCGGCGCTGATCTATGGCGCGGGTGCCATTGGCGGCGTCGTCAATGTGCTGGACGACAAGATTCCTACCAGCGTGCCGAAAAAAGGCTATGAAGGCCAGGTTGAAATGCGCGCGGGCACAGGCGGTGCGGGTGCAGCAGGAGCTGTGTCGGTGACTGGCGGCAGCGGCAATTTCGCCATCCATGCCGAGGGCATGGCCCGCAATGCGCACGATTACCGCGTCGGCAGCGGCTGGGAAGGCGGGGGCAAGGTTGCAGGCAGCCGCTCGCGAGGCAATGATGGCAGCGTTGGCCTCTCCTGGATTGGAGACGACGGCAGCTATCTGGGCGCGGCCTACACGCGGCAGACGGCAAACTATGGCCTGCCTGGCCACAACCATAGTATTGAAGGCTGCCACCTGCATGGCCTGCACCTGCACTGCGGCGGGCATGACCATGGCGACGGCGACCATGAAGATCACGACCACGACCATGAAAGCGGCGATGTACCCGTGGTGCGCCTGAAGAGTGAGCGCTACGATCTGCGCGGCGAGTGGCGCAACCCTGTTGCAGGGATCAGTGCCGTGCGCCTGCGCGGTGGTGTCACGGACTATAAGCACGACGAGGTCGAGGATGGGGCAGTGGCCACCACCTTCCGCAACCGTGCGCACGATCTGCGCCTGGAAGCCGTGCACGAGCCCATTGCCGGATGGACGGGCGTGTTTGGCCTGGAAACCTCACGCCGGCGCTTTAGCGCCGTAGGAGAGGAAGCCTATCTCCAGCCTACCGTCACCCGCCAGAATGGCCTGTTCCTGATGGAGCAGCAGCGGTTTGGCGATGTCAGCGTTGAAGCCGCAGTGCGCCATGACTGGCAGAGTGTCGATGCCGACGAGGCTGGCGGTGGCGAGCGCCGCAGCCACCACGGCACTTCTGCGTCGATAGGAGCAGGCTGGCGCTTCGCCCCCGGCTGGCGCCTGACGAGTCATCTCACCACCGCGACCCGCATGCCGACCGCCGAAGAACTGTATGCCAATGGCCTGCACATGGCAACGGCCACCTACGAGCTGGGCAATTCGAGGCTGCGCGCCGAGCGCTCCAACAACATCGATCTGGGGCTGGAGCGCAAATTCGATCCCCAGGGCAATACCATTGCCAGTGTCAACCTCTACCGCAACCACATTGCCAACTACATCTACGGCAAGACGCTGGACGCGGTGGACGGTCTGCAACTGCTGCAATACAGCCAGCAGACGGCCACCTTTACCGGGCTGGAAGCCAAGGTGCAGCACAAGATCAATGCCAACTGGCGAGCCACGGTCTGGGGTGATATGGTGCATGCGAGACTGGATGACGGCAGCCACATCCCGCGCCTGTCTCCCGCACGCGTCGGCTTGCGGCTGGCGGGCCAGTGGGAGCATTGGCGCAGCGAGGCGGAATGGACGCTCGTCAAACGCCAGAACAAGGTGGCGGAATACGAAACCGAAACGCCCGGTTACGGCATGCTGGGCTGGCGCCTGAGCTACCACGACCGCGCCAGCGACGGCTCGCCATGGCAGGCTTACCTGAAGGTGGACAACCTGACCGACAAGCTCGCGTATGCGCACACCTCGTACATCAAGAACGCAGCGCCGCTGCGGGGCCGCTCGGTGACCGTGGGGTTCGTCAAACAGTTCTGATGGCTTGAATTGCCATTGAAAAGGAGCTGCCAGCGCCTTCTGTGAGGCTGCCGGTGGCTCTTTTCATTCATTCTCATGCGGGCAGAGCAGCAAGCCGAGGGCGGCGCCAGCTTCTGCCCTCAGGTGTTGGCAATCCCGCTGCTCACATGGCCGGCGGGCACATGGCGTGCGGCACTGTTGACGTGGCCGGTCTGGTCGTCAAAAAAGAAATCCGGCTCGAACTCGCGCAGGAACTCTCCCTTGGCCAGGCCTCCCAGAAACATCGCCTCGTCCACGCCAATGTTCCAGTCCATCAGAGTGCGGATCGCGCGTTCATGGGCTGGCGCGCTGCGCGCCGTCACCAGGGCCGTGCGGATGCGCATCTGGCTCTGCGTATCTTGCTGCAGGCGGTGCAGGGCGGCCAGCAGGGGTTTGAAAGGGCCATCGGGCAGCGGGTGCGAGGCGCGCTCGATCTCGTGACGCTGGAAAGCATCCAGGCCCTGGGCCTGGTAGACGCGCTCGGCTTCGTCGGAGAACAGCACGGCATCGCCGTCAAAGGCAATGCGTACTTCATGCGGATGGCCGTCGTGCGCCTGAACCGATTCGGTCAGCACGCGCGCCGCTGGAAAACCCAGCTGCAGCGCTTGCTGCACATCCACTGCATTGGCGGAGAGAAACAGGTGCGCGCCCAGCGGCTTGAGGTAGCTGAATGGATCACGCCCTTGTGTGAAAACTCCGCGCTGGATCGAGTCGAGCCCATGCGCCTTGCAGGAGCGGAACACGCGCATGCCGCTGACGGGATCGTTGCGCGACAGGAGTACCACTTCCACCTTCTGGTCGGTGCCGCTGTTGAAAGCCAGGAGCTTCTTGACCAGCGAAAACGCCACGCCCGGAGGTGCAGGTACGTCCAGCTTCTGCATCTGCAGCGCGACATAGGCGCGGTCGTCACCCTGCTCGAACACGAGGTTCTCTTCCTCAAAATTGAACAGCGCCCGTGATGAGATGGCAACGACGAGCTTGTTATCGAGCGTGACGGGCATAGGGTTCTCTACGGACTCAGGGGGCTAAAAATGCGGTGCGACAGACAAGGCCGCACAGCGCCGCATGCGCTAGCGCACAAACTGGTTGAGCTGGATGATGGGCATCAGCACTGCCATAACGATGATGCCGACAACGATGCCCATGCCGACGATGAGCAGCGGCTCCAGGATGGTCGCAAGGCGCATCGACCGGCGCTTGACATCGCCCGCCAGCTGGTTGGCCACGCGCTGCAGCATCTGCGGCAACTCGCCAGTCTGCTCGCCCAGGCGGGCAAACATGGACAGGAGCGCAGGGTAGCGCTTTTTCTGTGCCAGGGCCGATGCCAGTGGCGCGCCTTCGCGCACCATGTCCAGCGCGTCGATGGCATCCTGGCGCATGGCCCGGTTGTTCACGGTCTGCGCGGCAGCCTGCAGGGCTTTCAGAATGGGCACGCCAGCGTTGCTGAGCATGGCCAGCGTGGAGGCAAAACGCGCCGCGTTGTAATTGCGGGCCAGCTTGCCGACGATGGGCAGCTGCAGCCATGCTGCATCAAAACGTTGTCGAAAATGCGGCTGCCGCAGCGACAGGCGCAGCATCACCGTGCCTACGACTGCCACACCAGCTGCCAGCCACCACCAGTGGCGGATCAGTTCGCTGAAGGCCAGCATGATGCGGGTGAGGACTGGCAGCGCGTGCTTGGTGCCGGCAAATACCTCGGCGACCTGCGGCACTACATAGCTCATCAGCACCATCACCACCACAAAGGCAAAGCAGGTGACGATGGCTGGGTAGAGCGCTGCGCCCACCAGGCTGTTCTTGAGCTGTTCGCGCTCCTCCAGGTCGTCGGCCAGGCGCTCCAGCACACGGTCGAGGTGGCCGCTGTGCTCGCCTGCGTCGATCACGGCGCGGTAGATCTGCGAAAAATCGCGGGGGTATAGCCCCAGGGCGTTGGCAAAGGTTGATCCGCCATTCACCTCGGCCCGCAGGCTGGCCACCAATTGCCGCTGCGGTTCACTGTCGATCTCTTCCATCAGCGCGGTGAGCGCCCGCTCCAGCGGAAGGCCAGAACTGATGAGGCCTGCGAGCTGGCGCGTCCAGACCGCCAGCCCCGTGGCGTTGAAGACCGAACGGCGGCTGCGCGCCACGCCGGGCGTCGTGTCGTCGCTGCCGGAGGTGGGCTCGACCACGAGCGGCACCATGGCCTGGGCACGCAGCTGGTTGCGTGCTGCCTTGGCGCTGTCGGCCTCGATCATGCCCTTGCGGGTCTGGCCCTGGGCGTCTAGAACTTCGTACGAAAAAGCTGGCATGGGTGGCTGAGTGGAACAAGGTGGCACCGGCCACATCCGGTCTATTGTGCCTGATCCCCATGGCACGGCGATGGCATCGCTCCACATGCGCAGGTTGCATGGTCAAGCGATGCCGGTTGCTATCAATTTAGATGGTCTGGTGCGCACCAACCGGGCGGCGAAACCGCTTTTGCGTTAGACCGCAGCGGACGCTTCAGTCTCCATGGGACCGTCCAGCACGTCGCCGCGCTGCGAGGCCGGGCGCTGCAGCAGGGGATCGGCGTAGGTCTTGAACTCAGGCAGAGACGGAAGGCTGCCTTCCATCATGCCCCAGCCGATGTAGCTGGCAAGGCACAGGTCAGCAGCGGTGAAATGGTTGCCGCACACATAACGCTTGCCCTGGACGGCCAACTGCAGGCTGCGAACCACATCGTCAAAACGGCCAAAGCCGGCGCGTAGGGCCTGCTCGCTCGTCTGTTGGGCCAGCCAGCCTTCGGCCTTGGCGGTGATGGCGGCTTCCACCGGCCCCGCCACGAAAAACAGCCAACGGTAGTAGGTGCCGCGTGCCGGATCGCCGAGCGCTGGAGCCAATTGCTTTTGTGGAAACAGATCGGCCAGGTAGGCCAGGATGGCGGCGGTCTCGGTGATCACCGTGTCGCCATGCTGCAGTGCGGGTACCTTGCCCATGGGGTTGAGCGCCAGGTACTCCGGCGCCTTCATCGTGGTGCCGAACTCCAGTGGCACAGGCTCATAGGTGGCGCCGCATTCCTCCAGCATCCAGCGCACGATGCGGGCGCGCGATTGGGGGTGGTAGAAAAAGCGAAGTGGAGCGGGGTTGTGAGCGTTCACGGTATGTCCTTGTCGTCATGGCGAAGCTGCCATGCAGGCAATGTAGAAAGAGGCGCTGACAGTTTTTGTCAGCAGTGAACAGGTTCTCGGAGCCTAAGCGTCTTCTAATCCAGCGTGTAGCCCGTCTCGGCCAGCCAGCGCTGGATCAGGTGCTGGCGCGCCTCTGGGTAACGCTCACCCAGGTCTTGAAGGTGGTGCACGCGGTCGGCGCGGAAATGGCGAAACGCCTGGCGCAGCTCGCACCAGGCGGTGACGACCCGGCTGCGCTCAAAATAGGCCATGGCCACGGGCCATACCAGGCGCTCGGTCAAGGTGCCATGCTGGTCCTGGTAGTGCAGCACTACCTTGTGCTCGGCGCGGATGGCGCGGCGCAGCGCGGCCTGCCAAGCCTCTGGCGCAGGAGTCTCATGCATATTGGGCACCAGCAGTCCGCTGGTGTCGACGGCAATGCGCAAGTCCAGCGGCAGCGCGGTTCGGATGCGGGCCATGGCAGCTTCGGCGGCCCGGGCAAGGTGAGGATCTGCCTGCAGGCTGGCCCAGCGTGCGCCCAGCAGCAAGGCCTCCAGCTCATCGGCGTTGAACATCAAGGGCGGCAGCAGAAAACCGGGTCGCATCTCGAATCCCACGCCAGGGTCACCTTCAATGGCAGCGCCTTGTTCACGCAGGCTGGCGATATCGCGGTAGAGCGTGCGCAGGCTGACGTCCAGGGTCTGGGCCAATGCTGGCCCGGTTTGTGGCTGGCGCGCGCGGCGCAGCAGATCGAGCAGTTGCAGTAGACGGGCAGAACGGGACATGGCGCAAGCATAGCGCGCCAGTGCCGAGGGGCTGTGGAGAGAGGTGCAAAAAAACCTGGTCAGCACTCGTCGAAGAAGCGGTTTCCTTCCGGGCAACGCTTGCCATAAAAAAGGCCGACTCTGTCAGCCGGCCTTTCACTCGCAATGCCAACGGGTGTTTTATGCGGGCGCTTTCTGCCCGATCTCGAAGTTGGCCTGGATCTCCAGTGCGCGCACCAGGCCCGAATGGTCCCAGCCTGCGCCGCCATGTGCCACGCAGCTGTTGAACAGCTCCTGCGCCTGTGCCGTGTTGGGCAGCGATACACCCAGCTGTCGTGCGCTGGAGAGCGCCAGGTTCAGATCCTTCTGGTGCAGCGCGATGCGGAAACCCGGGTCGAAGGTGCGCTTGATCATGCGCTCGGCGTGCACTTCCAGAATCTTCGAAGAAGCGAAGCCACCCAGCAGCGCTTCGCGCACGCGGGCAGGGTCGGCGCCAGCGCGCGATGCGAACAGCAATGCCTCGGCCACGGCCTCGATGTTCAATGCCACGATGATCTGATTGGCGACTTTGGCGGTCTGGCCGTCGCCATTGCCGCCCACGAGCGTGATGTTCTTGCCCATCTTCTCAAAGAGCGGCTTGACGCGCTCGAAGGCGGCGTCCGGGCCACCGACCATGATGGACAGCGTGGCATTCTTGGCACCGACTTCGCCACCGGAGACGGGCGCGTCCAGGTACTGAACACTCAGGGCCTGGATGCGCTTGGCAAATTCCTTGGTGGCGACAGGCGAGATGGAGGACATGTCGACGACGATCTTGCCTGTGCTGCCCTTGAGGCCTGCAGCCAGGCCGTCTTCGGCGAACAGGACTTCTTCGACATCAGGCGTGTCGGGCACCATCACGAAGATGATGTCCGCCCGCTCGGCCACACCGCGCACGGTGGTGCATTGGGTCGCGCTGCTTTCAGCGATGTTCGCAGGCATCTTGCCTCGGGTATTGACGAACAGCTGGTGGCCGGCCGCGATCAGGTGGCTGCACATGGGTGCGCCCATGATGCCCAGGCCGATGAAACCGAGCTTGAGGGGCGTTGCATTCATGAAGAGATCTCCTTGGTTTTCTTGAATATCAATTTCTATAGTGGATGGCGCTTATCAGGCGGCCACGGCAGAGCATTTCTGGCCTGCAACGGTCTCGATCCAGCGCAGCCCGGATTCGGTGTCTATGGCGGGCTTGTACTCGCAGCCGACCCAGCCGGTGTAGCCGATGCGGTCCAGGTGCGAGAACAGGAAGGGGTAGTTGATCTCGCCCGAGCCCGGCTCGTTGCGGCCCGGGTTGTCGGCCAACTGCACGTGGCCGATGCGGGCCAGATGCTTTTGCAGGGTGGCTGCCAGTTCGCCTTCGGTGCGCTGGGCATGGTAGATGTCGTACTGCACAAAGGCGTTTGCGGCGCCCACTTCGTCCAGAATGTCCAGCGCCTGGTCCGTGCGGTTCAGGTAGAAGCCGGGAATGTCGAACGGGTTGATGGGTTCGACCAGCAGGCGCAGGTTGGCCATCTTGAGCGCGGCGGCGGCAAAGCGCAGGTTTTCGACGAAGGTGCGGCGCAGCGTGGTTGCGTCCACACCTGCCGGTACCTTGCCGGCCAGGCAGTTGAGCTGAGGCACGCCCAGTGCGTGGGCATAGGTCACGGCCTTGGCCACACCGGCGCGGAATTCATCCACGCGCCTGGGGTCACAGGCGATGCCGCGCTCACCCGCATCCCAGTCGCCCGCAGGCAGGTTGTGCAGCACGATCTGCAGGCCCGTGGCGTTGAGCCGCTCCTGGATCTCTTCGACCGTGTGGGCATAGGGAAACAGAAATTCGACAGCTTCAAAGCCTGCATTGGCGGCGCGCTCGAAACGCTCGAGGAAGGGTGCCTCGGTAAACAGCATGCTGAGATTGGCAGCAAAACGGGGCATGGCAAAACTCCAGTGAAAAAGGGGAACGTTCAATCCAGCAGGGCGAGCGCGCTGGGGGCATCGGCCTTGCCTGCGGCCAGACCCTCGAACTCGACCACGTTGTCGATTTCGGTGCCCATGGCGATATTGGTCACGCGCTCCAGAATGCATTCGATGACGACCGGTGTCTGGTGCTCGGCCATCCAGGCTTCGGCCTGTTGCATGGCGGGGGCGAAGTCTTCGGGACGGTGCACGCGGATGGCCTTGCACCCCAGGCCCTCGACGACCTTGACGTGGTCCACGCCATAACCGCGCGCGGCCTCATCCTCGCTCATGTTGATGTTGTCGAAGGCGAGCTGCACGCAGTAGTCGATGCTGAAGGCGCGCTGCGCCTGGCGGATCAGACCCAGGTAGCTGTTGTTGACCAGCACATGGACGTAGGGCAGCTTGAACTGCGCTCCCACGGCCAGCTCCTCGATCATGAACTGGAAGTCGTAGTCGCCGGACAGGGCCACGATCTTGCGCTTGGGATCGGCCACGCGCACACCCAGGGCGGCAGGCGTGGTCCAGCCCAGTGGGCCTGCCTGGCCGCAGTTGATCCAGTTGCGGGGCTTGTACACGTGCAGGAACTGGGCGCCAGCAATCTGTGACAGGCCGATGGTGGATACATAGGTGGTGTCGCGGTCCAGCGAGCGATTCATGCATTGGTACACGCGCTGGGGCTTCATCGGCACATTGTCGAAGTTGGTCTTGCGCAGGTATTCGACGCTGTTCTTGCGGCCCTGGCACTCGGAGACCCAGGCGCTGCGGTCCTTGAGCTTGCCCGCAGCTTTCCATTCGCGGGCCACGGCAACGAATTGCTCCAGCGCCGCCTTAGCGTCGGAGACGATGCCATAGTCTGGCGCGAACACGCGGCCGATTTGGGTGGGTTCAATGTCCACGTGGATGAATTTGCGGCCCTTGGTGTACACATCGACCGAGCCAGTGTGGCGGTTGGCCCAGCGGTTGCCGATGCCGAACACGAAGTCCGATGCCAGCATGGTGGCATTGCCATAGCGGTGGCTGGTTTGCAGGCCGCACATGCCTGCCATCAATGGGTGGTCGTCGGGGATGGTGCCCCAGCCCATCAGTGTGGGGATTACGGGCACGTTCAGCGTTTCTGCCAGCTCCACGAGCAGATCGGCTGCGTCGGCATTGATGACACCGCCGCCGGAGACGATCAAGGGACGCTCGGATGTGTTGAGCATTTCGATGGCCTTCTCGGCCTGCTTGCGCGAGGCAGCAGGCTTGTAGGCAGGCAGTGGCTCGTAGGTGTCGATGTCGAATTCGATCTCTGCCAGTTGCACGTCGATGGGCAGATCGATCAGCACGGGGCCGGGGCGGCCGGAGCGCATCAGATGGAACGCCTGCTGGAAGGCGCGTGGCACCTGGGCGGGCTCCAGCACAGTGGTGGCCCACTTGGTGACGGACTTGGCAATGGAGGCGATATCTACAGCCTGAAAGTCTTCCTTGTGCAGGCGGGCACGTGGTGCCTGGCCGGTGATGCACAGGATCGGGATGGAATCGGCACTGGCCGAATACAGGCCGGTGATCATGTCGGTACCAGCCGGGCCGCTGGTGCCGATGCACACACCGATGTTGCCCGCGACGGCGCGGGTATAGCCTTCGGCCATGTGGCTCGCGCCCTCGACGTGGCGGGCCAGGATGTGGCCGATTCCGCCGTGGTCCTTCATTGCTGCGTACAGCGGATTGATTGCAGCGCCGGGCACGCCGAATGCAACGGTCACACCTTCTTTTTCGAGCACGCGGACTGCGGCTTCGATCGCTTTCATTTTGGCCATGAGGTCTCCTTTACAACTGGGATTGACTGTATTGAAGACAAACGCTTGCCGGAAGGCGCATGCAGACCATAAAATTTATTCCACTCAAGAATAGATAAGAGCGTTTCGCTTGGAGCGCCGTGCCGCCAGCATCTGCGTTCAGGTGCAACGGCGGCATTGCGCGCGGTTCGGGCAGAACACTTCAAGGAGACAAAATCATGGACAGACTCGATGCCATGCACATGTTTGTGCGCGTGGTGGAAACCGGCAGCTTCACCAAGGTGGCGCAGGAGTTCTCCACCACCCAACCCACCGTGACCAAGCAGGTTGCGGCCATGGAGGCGCGGTTGAAGGTACGCCTGCTCAACCGCAATACGCGCGGCGTGAGCCTGACCGAGGCTGGCGCGCTTTACTACGAAAAATGCAAGCTCATCGTGAGTGATGTGGCCGAGGCCGAGAACGTGGTCAAGGTGCGGCAGACGCAGGTGCAAGGCCAGTTGCGCATTGGCAGCTCGGTCGCCTTCGGGAGACGCGTGTTGATTCCGCTGGCGATGGAATTCATGAAGCACAACCCCCAGGTGCAGGTGGACCTGAGCTTTGAGGACCGCTACACCGATCTGGTGGCCAATGGCATTGATGTAGCACTGCGCCTGGGCAAGCTGGCAGATTCTTCGCTGGGCGCGCGCATGCTGGGCGTGAACCCCTGGACGCTGGTGGCGTCGCCATCGTATCTGCGCAAGCATGGAACGCCACGCAGGCCATCCGATCTGAAAGAGCACTCCGCGCTGATCTACAGCAGCGTGCAGGGCAACGATATCTGGCGGCTGCGCAATGCCAGTGGTGAGCCGGTCTCGGTACCTGTGACGGGGCGCTTGCGCTCCAACAACCTATCGGCCTTGCTGGCTGCCGCGCGCTCGCACATGGGTATCGCGGCATTGCCGCGTTATGTGGCGCATGAATCGCTGAAAGACGGCCGTGTGGTCGAGGTGCTCAAGACCTGCCGCCTGCCCGAGCAGGAGATCCACGCCGTCTACCCGTCGCCGCGCCTTGTACCGCAGAAGGTGCAGTCGTTCATCGCGTTTCTGCAAGGCACCTTCGATGCTGCCTGGTGGGAGAATCTGCCCAATGGTGGCTAGCGGGATTTGAAGGGCGTGATGCCTTGAGGCGCTTTTCAATCAAGCGCTCATTGCTATAAAAATTAAAGCAATCAAAGCACCAGAATTGCCCGGAAATCGTTGACGTTGGTATGCGTGGGGCCGGTCACCACGAGGTCATTGAGGGCCAGAAAATAACCATAGGCATCGTTGCGGTCCAGATGGTCGCTGATGCGCAGACTCATGGCTGCTGCGCGTTGCAGGGTGTCTGGTGCCACGCGTGCGCCGGCATTGTCTTCCACGCCGTCGATGCCGTCGGTATCGGCGGCCAGGGCCCAGACCTTTTCCTGGCCCTGTAGTGCTTGCGCCAGACCCATGCAGAATTCCCCCGCGCGGCCGCCGCGCCCCTTGGCGGCGCCAGGCTGGCGGGGGCGGATGGTCACCGTTGTTTCGCCACCCGAGAGAATGACGCAGGGCCGTGCAAATGGCATGCCATGGCGGGCTACGGCGCGCGCCATGGCGGCATGCACCTTGCCTACTTCGCGCGATTCGCCTTCGATCTCGTCCGACAGCACATGGGCGGCGATACCGGACGAGCGCGCGGCTGCGGCTGCGGCGTCCAGCGATTGCTGGGGCGTGGCGATCAGGTGGACTTCATGGCCTGCAAAGCGTGGATCGCCAGGCTTGGGCGTTTCCAGTGTTCCATCTTCCAACGCGGCACGTACGGAGTCGGGCACGCTGATCTGGTAACGGTTCAGGACGGCCAGAGCATCTGCGCAGGTCGATGCATCGGGCACCGTGGGGCCGCTGGCGATGATCGAGGGATCGTCACCGGGCACGTCGCTGATGGTCAGCGTTACCACCTTGGCCGGGTGGCAGGCGGCAGCGAGGCGACCGCCTTTGATACGTGAGAGGTGTTTGCGCACGCAGTTCATCTCGCTGATGGCGGCACCGCTCTCGAGCAGGGCCTTGTTGATGCGCTGCTTTTCCTGCAGATCAATGCCTTCGGCTGGGAGTGTCAGCAGGGCCGATCCACCGCCTGAGATGAGACACAGCACCAGATCATCCGCCGTCAATCCTTCGGTCAGCGCCAGTATGCGCTCGGCTGCGGCAAGGCCTGCCGCATCGGGTACGGGGTGCGCAGCTTCCACGATTTCCAGACGCTGGGGCAATCCTCGCGGGCGCGGCGGAATATGGTCGTAACGCGTAACCACCAGGCCTGACAGCGGTGCATCTTTTGGCCACAGCGCTTCAAGTGCCTGGGCCATGGAGCCGCCCGCCTTGCCCGCGCCCAGCACCACCGTGCGGCCCTTGGGTGGCTTTGGCAGATGCTGCGCCATGCTGTGCAGGGGCTGCGCGCGCTGCACAGCGGTGCAGTACAGGTCCAGAAGAAACTGCTGGGGATCGCGGCGGGGATCGGCCAGCACGGGGTGCGGTGCGTTGTTCATGGTGTGGTGTCTCCACTGGCCATTATGAAAGCAGCCATCAGCCATGGGCGGAATATGCATTATTCCTGCCAGGGCTTGTACACACGGGGCAGCAAGTCCTGCGGGCGTGTCAGCCTGGAGTGACCTGATGCGTCGTATGAGCAGGTATTTGACTAGCCAAGCGGCGGTGTGCGGTTGCCCCAGTCGGTGTAGTACACACCGTCTGTGCCTTTTCGGATGTAGGCATAGGCAGGGCCGGCGTGTGTATCCCCATGGGCGTTGGCCTTGTCAGGAATGCGCCAGTAGTACACCGTGCCATCCGGTTCAGGGTAGTTGCCCATGTACTCCAGATCCTGGGCCTGGACGGCATGGGCGTCTTGCAGAGACTGGCCCAGTTCCATGCGCACATATCGCGGTAGCGCGCGCTCCTGTGCATCGCTCAGGCCCGTGTGTCCCAGCCAGGGAGCGCTTTCCTGGATCTGTGCTTCGTTCTGCAGTTGTTCCTGCTTGGTGCGGTATTCGCGGCGGAACTCCGGCGTCTTCATGTGCGCAGCGAGCTGAGGGTCTTCGTTGGCAATGGGGGATGCTGGCAAAGCCGCCGCCTGTGGCTGGGCAGGCGCGGATGCGGAGGGCGGGTCTTCGGGCGGCTGCTGAATGCAGCCAGCCAGCAGGGTACTGAGCGCACAGGCGCTCAGTACCCCGGTCAGGGCAATTCGTGGGGAGACGGACATGCCCCAAGCATAGCGCGGCTGTACACCCTTGCCGTGTGCTTTAAGTGAAAAGACGCAGCAGCGCACGAATAATGGGCGCTAATAGCTATCAAAATGATAGTTTTAACCCCAGGAACGCACGGCTTGTGCGGCAATATCCAGCGAGCGCAGGCGCAGTTCTCCGTCGTAGACGTCACTCACCAGCATCAGCTCATCGGCGCCGGTGGAGTCGGCCAACTGCCGCATGCGCTGTTGCACACGATCAGGCCCGCCAATCGATGCAACGGCGAGAAAGCCTTCAATGGCCTGGCGCTCGGCGTCGTTCAGTTTTTCCATGAAGCCTTCCACCGGACGCGGCAGCAAGCCGCGCTGGCCCGTCAGGATGCCGAGCACGCGTTGGTAGGTGCTGCTGGCCAAGTACTCAGCCTCGGCGTCGGTGGGCGCGGCGATCACGGGTGCGCCAACGATCACATAGGGCTTGGCGAGAGCGGCAGACGGTTTGAACAGGTCGCGGTACAGCTGCACTGCCTGGTACAGCATGCGCGGCGCAAAATGTGATGCAAACGCATAAGGCAGGCCGAGGTGCGCGGCCAACTGGGCAGAAAAGAGGCTGGAGCCCAGCAGCCAGATCGGCACACGGGTGCCTGCGCCTGGTGTGGCAATGAGCTTTTGGCCCGGCTCTGCATCGGCCAGCAGGCGTTGCAGCTCCATCACATCGCGGGGAAAGTCTTCTTCGCTCTCGACTCGGTCGCGGCGCAGGGCGCGCATGGTCATGCCGTCGGTACCAGGGGCACGGCCCAGGCCCAGATCGATGCGGCCCGGGTACAGCTCTGCCAGGGTGCCAAAGGCTTCGGCCACCACCAGTGGGGCATGGTTGGGCAGCATGATGCCGCCCGAGCCCACGCGGATGTGCTGCGTAGCCCCGGCGATATGGCCAATCAGCACGGCGGTGGATGAGCTGGCAATACCCGGCATGTTGTGGTGCTCCGCCAGCCAGTACCGTGCAAAGCCGAGGGATTCGACATGCTGCGCGGTGCGCACCGCCAGTTGCAGCGCCTGGGCGACCGTGCCGCCTTCGCGCACGGCCACCAGATCCAACATCGAAAGGGCGGGTCGTTTGTGTGTCTCAGTCATGCAGATATTCTTGCCTAGGCAAATATCCTTTGCTGACTGTGGATATCGATAGCAGGTACAGCCGTTTACACCCGTTCGAAAATCGCCGATATGCCCTGGCCTCCACCAATGCACATGGTCACCAGGGCGTAGCGGCCACCGGTGCGATGCAACTCATAGATCGCCTTGGTGGTGATGATGGCGCCGGTGGCGCCCACCGGGTGGCCGAGCGAAATGCCTGACCCATTAGGGTTGACCTTGGCAGGGTCCAGCGCCAGTTCCTGAATCACTGCGCAGGCCTGGGCAGCAAAGGCTTCATTGGCTTCGATCACATCCATGTCGCCCACGGTGAGCCCGGTGCGCTGCATGAGCTTTTGTGTGGCTGGTACGGGGCCGATACCCATGTACGCAGGCTCCACACCCGCATGCGCCCAGCCTACCAGGCGCGCCAGCGGCTGGATACCCAGCGCAGCCAACCGGTCGCCAGCCACCAGGGTGACGGCTGCCGCGCCGTCGTTGATGCCCGAGGCATTGCCCGCGGTCACTGTGCCGCCATCCTGTTTGAAGGCGGGCTTCATGCCTGCCAGCACCTCTGGGCTGGTACTTCCACGGACATGCTCATCGGTGTCGAACACGGTGCCCTTGCGGGTTTCCAGCCGCACGGGCGTGATCTGCTCCTTGAAATACCCTGCAGCAATGGCTGCAGCGGCACGCTGCTGGCTTTGCGCAGCCAGTGCATCCTGCATGGTGCGGCTGATGCGGTAGCGCTCGGCCACGTTTTCGGCGGTGATGCCCATGTGCATCTTCTGCCATGGGTCATGCAGGATGCCCAGCATGTAGTCGATGCTTCTGGCATCGCCCATGCGTTGGCCCCAGCGCGCAGCCTGGTCAAAATAGGGGCCCCGGCTCATGCTTTCACTGCCGCCCGCGACGGCCACATCGCAGTCGCCATAACCAATGGCCTGCGCTGCCGACACGATCGCCTGCAGGCCCGAGCCGCACAGGCGGTTCACGTTCATCGCGGGCGTCTCGATCGGGCAGCCTGCATCGATGGCCGCCACGCGCGCGAGATAGGCATCCTTGGTGTCGGTGGGGATCACATTGCCCATCACTACGTGGCCGACCGCATCGGCGGCGATGCCCGCACGCTCAATGGCTGCCTTGACGGCGATGGTGGCCAACTGGCTGTTGGGCACGTCCTTGAGGCTGCCGCCAAAGGTGCCGATGGCGGTGCGGGCACAACTGGCGACGAATACATCACGATGGTGCATGGGGAACTCCGAGGATATGCAAAAGGACGGGATGACTCAGGCGCCGATGAACTGTGGCTGGCGTTTGGCAAAAAAGGCGTTGATGCCTTCGGGCAGGTCATGCGTTTGGGCACAGTGCAAAAAGGCTTCACCTTCGGCACGCAATTGCGTGGGCAGATCGCGCTCGAAACCACTGCGCATCAGGCGCCGCATTTGCGCATAGGCCTGTGTAGGGCCATTGGCCAGCCGCTCTGCCAGGGCGTTGGTGGCGGCCTGCAGCTCCGCAGCAGGCACCACGCGGTTGACCAGGCCCAGGCGCAGGGCTTCATCGGCGTCGAGGTTTTCGCCCAGCATCGCGATTTCCAGCGCGCGGCGCAGGCCCACGATGCGCGGCAAGGTCCACGATGCGCCAATGTCGCAGCTGGCGCCGATATTGATGTAGGCCAGATTCATGCGTGTTCCTTGCGCGGCAAGCACAAAATCGCACAGCATCATCAGAGACAGGCCAGCGCCTGCCACGGCGCCATGTACCTGGGCGATGATGGGGGCGTGCAGCTGGTGCATCAGGGTGGCCGCTTCGATCAAGGGCTCCAGCAAATCCTTGGCGCCTTGCGTGGGGTTGGCCTGCAGGGTGGCCAGGTCGCCGCCTGCGATGAAAGCCTTGCCTGCGCCTTGCAGCACCAGAGCGCGCAGTCCCTGGTCGGCAGACAGTGAGCGCATTGCGGCGGCAAATTCCTGAGCCAATTCCACATTCAGTGCATTGAATGCTTCAGGGCGGTTGAACTGCAGGGTGACGGTGCCTGCCTGCCGTTGGATGAGCAAGGGCGCGGTGGATGTCATGTTTTGCTCCTGAATCAATAGCTAGATGCGCTTTTGGGAGTGGCGCTGTAGCCATCCATGAGATTATTGGTACAGTGCCTCGATCTCTTGCGCATAGGTCTTGTAGATACTGGTGCGGCGCACCTTCATGGTGGCGGTCACTTCGCCGTCGTCGTGATCCAGCTCCTTCTGCAAGAGGTGGAACTTGCGGATCTGCGAGACCTGGGCGAGTCGGTGGTTGCCATGGCTGATTTCTGCATCGATCAGTGCGCGTACCTCCGGCGCATCGACCAGCGAGCGGAAGTGGGTGAATGGCAGGCGCTGGGCCTCGGCCCATTTGCCGACGGTTTCATAGTCGATCTGCACCAGCGCTGCAACAAACTTGCGGCCTTCGGCCACGATGATGCATTCCTTGATGTAGGGGCTGCCCTTCATCGTGTTCTCGATCTCGGATGGCGTCAGGTTCTTGCCGCCAGCAGTGATCATGATGTCTTTGAGACGATCGACGATCTTGAGTTGGCCTTGCACCTCGCGCACCACATCGCCCGTGTGCAGCCAGCCATCCTGGATGGATTGGGCGGTAGCCTCGGGGTTCTTGTAATAACCGGCAAACACCATATCGCCCTTGATCTGCAGTTCACCCTGGCTGCTGTCGTCCGCAGCGCCCGCCTGGCCAAGACGGTATTCCACGCCTTGCGTGACTGGCCCCACGGTGCCCACTATGACATCGTCCAGCCGGTGGCCGGTGATCATGCCGGTCGATTCGGTGAGTCCATAGACCTCGATCAGCGGCACACCCAGCACGCGAAAGTACCGCACGACATCGGGTGGAATAGGGGCGGCACCGGTGAGCGCTACCTTGGCTTCGCGCAGGCCGATGAAGTTCTGCAGCGCCCGGAAGACCAGCCAGTAGCTGGCGGCAAAGCGCAGCCGCTCGCCACCGGTCCAGCGGCTGCGGGGCTTTTCGGCCAACGGCGCGCAGGCCGCATAGGCCTTGGCGTACAGCGCTCTGCGCAGGCGGCCAGTCTCCATCATCTTGATGGTGATGGCGGCATGGAGCTTTTCCCAGATGCGAGGTACACCCAGGAACATGCTGGGCGCGACCTCGCGCAGGTCTTCCTGCACGGTGCGGATGGATTCGCCGAAATTGACCTGCGAGCCCAGATAGATGGGGCAGAAGGTGGTGAGCATCTGCTCTGCCACATGGCACAGCGGCAGGTAGGACAGGTGCGTCGTGCGCATATCGAGCTGCAGGCGCTCGATGATGCCGGGCGCCACACCACGCATGTTGCGCCACGAGATCATCGCGCCCTTGGGCTTGCCAGTGGAGCCCGAGGTGTAGATCATCAGCCCGATGTCATCGAGCGCCTGCCGCGCCAGGGCGTCGTCGATGATGTGGTACTGGCGGTTGGCGGCGCCGAGCTTCTCCACCTCGTCAAACGTGGTGATCAGCGCGCGCACCTCAGGAGCAAAGCTGCGCAGGCCCTTGGTTTCCATCACGATGATTTTTTTCAGCAGCGGCAGGTTGGGCAGTGCTTCCAGCACCTTGTCCGTCTGCTCCTGGTCTTCGCAGACCATGATCTCGATATCGGCGTGGCCAATCACATAGGCCACTTCGGTCGTGGGGCTGGTGGGGTAGACCCCCACGGTGATGGCCCCGATCAACCCTGCGCCCATCTGGGCCAGCACCCATTCGATGCGGTTCTCCGCAATCACGCCGACATGGCCGCGCTCCGTCATGCCCAGGGCAGCCAGACCCAGGCCGAAGTGGCAGGCGCGCTCGTGGTACCGCGCCCAGCTGATGGGCTTCCAGATGCCAAAATCCTTTTGTCGGATGGCGATACGCTGCGCATCGGTGCGGGCGCGCTGGCGCAGCATCTGTGGCAAGGTGAGTTCAGGAAGATTCATAGCGCTCATCCAGTACGCCGTGCCTGGCGTACTCCTAAAAACTGGCACGGCCCAGGTGCACGGCACCGAGAAAGGGCCGCTCCGCACCGAGGGCTCCGTCCGCCTGTCCCCATCGTTTTGCGATGCGGGTGTGGAGGGAAGGCGCGTAGCGCTTGAGGGGTGTGTTCTTTCAAGACAGCCACCTTTTCCTGCGCTTGTAGTGCTTGATGTCCTTGAAGCTCTTTGCCTCGCCTCCGCCGCCCATGCCCAGATAGAACTCGCGCACATCCGGGTCGCTGGCCAGGCGCTCGGCCGTCCCGTCGATCACGATCTTGCCGTTTTCCATGATGTAGCCGCTGTGCGCCACGGCCAGCGCGACAGTGGCGTTCTGCTCCACCAGCAGCATGGAGGTACCGCGTTCGGCGTTGATGCGGGCGATGATGCTGAAGATATCCTCGGTCAGCTTGGGAGAGAGGCCGAGCGAGGGCTCGTCCAGCAGAATCAGCTCAGGCTGTGCGATCAGCGCGCGGCCAATGGCAAGCATCTGCTGCTCTCCGCCCGACAGGTAGCCGGCCAGGCCCTTGCGCCGCTCGTGCAGACGCGGAAAGTAGGTGTAGACCAGGTCAAAGTCCGGCTTGGCGGCCTGCGGGCGGCCAGAAAGCGCATAGGTGGACGCCACCAGGTTTTCTTCCACCGTCAGGTCTTCAAACACCCGGCGGCCTTCCATCACATGGCTCAATCCCTGGCGCACCAACTGCTGTGGCGCAATACCGGCGGTGCTGGCGCCGTTGAAGCGAACGGTGCCTGATTCAAGCGCGCCATTCTCCAGCGCCAGCAAGCCCGATACGGCCTTGAGCGTGGTGCTCTTGCCTGCGCCGTTGCTGCCCAGCAGAGCCACGATCTGCCCACGCGGCACTGCCAGCGACAGGCCACGCAAGGCCTGCACCACCTTGTTGTAGATGACCTCGATGTTGTTCACTTCGAGGACATAGTCTGAGCCAGCTTCGGTCATGGTCATGGGCAGAACGTCACAGTGCATGCTGGATCTGCGATGCGAGCACCCGCAGGGCCTGAGCGTGGGGCGCCGAGCAAGGGCCCCGCCGCAGCAAGGGTGCCGTTCTCCTTCCCGCCACGCGAAGCGGTGCGTGAGAAAGGGAAGCGGCGCAGCCGCTCAGCGGGGAGTTCACAGCTTGATCCAATCAGAGGCAGCCACCATTTTTTGGGCCTTCATATCGGCTTGGTAGACGCGGCCAACCGGAATCGAATTGCCGCTGATGGTGATGGGCACGCCAATCAGGCCGCCGGTGTCGAAGTCCTTGAGGCTGTTGAGCGCAGCCTTCAGGTTGGGGCCCGACAGCGGCTTGCCGGCATCGAGGCAGCGCTTGGCGGATTCGAGGAACAGCATGGCCGCCAGAAAGCCCTGGACGTAGGCGGTGCTCTGGTATTCGGGCCGCATGGCGCGAATCTTCTCCAGCATCGGGGCTTTCTCGGTGTCGTAGTAGTAGCGGAAAGGCATGACACCCATGAAGCCGTCGGCGGCCTCGCCCATCTTCATGACGGTGGAGCTGTCCATCGTCCAGAAGGTACCCATCCACTTGCTCTTCATGCCTTGCTGCTTGCCCTGGTTGATGAACTCGGGAATGGGCGCAAGGATATAGCCGTGAAAGATGGTGTAGTCGGGCGCAGCACGGCGCAGCTTGATGACTTCGGTGGAGACATCCACGCTGCCAGCGGGTGTCATGATCTTGATCGGCACCGACAGGCCGAGCTTTTTGGCCGCGGCTTCGCTCGCTTCGATCGGGTCACGGCCGAATTCCGAATCCGAGTAGACGAAGGCGACCTTGGCCCCTGGCTTTTCCTTGGCGATGTGCTTGAGCAGAATGCCGAACATCTCGGTGTAATCCGGCCCGACGAGGAACTGGTTGGGATATTTCTTGGGATCGTTCAGCTCGGATGCGAACGAGGCGCCAGCCATCAGAATCTGGCCATTGCGATCCAGCTCCGGGTTGATGGTCTTGGCAAAGCCGGTGCTGTCACCGTAATACAGATTGATCTTGTTCTGGCTCGTGAGTTTCTTGAAGGTGGCGACCGAGACATCGACCTTGTAACCCGTGTCCTCGGGTACATACCTGATCTTGCGGCCCTTGATGCCGCCTGCGTCGTTGATGATTTTCACGTAATCCTGCATGCCGGCATTGATGCCCACCCCGGCAAAAGCGAACACGCCGGTCATTGGAATCGAGCCGCCGATGACGATCTCGTCGGCGCCTTGGGCCAGCACCGACAAGGGCTGCGTCAGTGTCGCCACGCCTGCCGCAGCGGCTCCCAGCATCAGATTGCGGCGCTTGAGCGAAATGTGTGGTTGCTCCATGCTTGTCTCCTGTGATTCTGTTGAGAGAAAATCAGTGGCCCACACCATTCAATTGCGGAAAGGCCACAGGTGGAAGAAGCGCCGCACACGGCGCCACATTTCTGCGAGCCCCAGCGGCTCGAACACCAGAAAGGCGATGATCAGCCCGCCGAAGATGATCAGGCGCACGGGCGAGAGAAAGACGGTCAGTTCCGCCCCGCCAGGCAGCAGGTCGACGATGAGCTTGAGCAACTCGGGCACCATGGTCATGAACACTGCGCCCAGGATGCCGCCCAGGATGGAGCCCATGCCGCCCACGATGATGGCGGCGAGAAAGAAGATGGACATGGTGAGCGGAAAGCTCTCGGGCGTGACCACCCGAAAGAAGTACGCCCACAGGCCGCCTGCCACGCCTGCATAGAACGACGACAGGCCAAACGACAGCAGCTTGTAGCGCAGAAGCGGAATGCCCAGCACCTCCGCCGAGATGTCGCGGTCACGGATGGCGATAAAGGCGCGGCCGATGCGGGTACGGAACAGGTTGGCAGCAGCCAGCAGCATCAGCACCGTTACCGGCACGATCAGCCAGTACAGGCGGAACGATGTATCCAGATCGATACCCAGCATGCGCGCGGGCGGCAAGGAGATGCCTGCCGTGCCACCGGTGATCTTGAGGTTGGCAAACAGAAAATGGGCGATGAAGGACGCGGCAATCGTGGCAATTGCCAGATACAGCCCCTTGACGCGCAACGAAGGAATACCGACGATGATGCCGCCCACCATGGCTACCAGGCCGCCAGCCAGCAGATTCAATGCGAACGGCGTACCCCAGCGGGTTTGCAGAATGGCGACCGTGTAGGCGCCCAGCCCCATGAAGGCTGCCTGGCCCAGGCTGACCAGGCCGGTGTAGCCTGTCAGAATGTTGAGACCGGTGGCGCTTGCCACATGGATAGCCACAAGGCATGCCAGGTAGAGCCAGTAGTCGCTGGCCACAAAGGGAAAGAGCATGAGCAGCATGGCAGCTATGGCCAGCCAGATCTTTTGCGTGCGCGAGTCAAACAGCGCGGCGTCTGCGGTATAGCTTTCTTTGAGGGTTCCGATGCGCATGGTGTTGTGCCCTTAAAGACGTTCGATCTCGTGCGTGCCAAACAGGCCATAGGGCCGGATCATCAGAATGATGACCAGCACGACAAAGGTGGCCAGCAGCTTGTACTCGCCGCCCAGGTAGGCGCCTGCCAGCGCCTCCACCAGCCCGATGATCAGGCCGCCGACCAGGGCGCCCAGCACGCTGTCAAGGCCGCCCACGATCACCACCACCAGTACAGACAGGCCAAACACGCCCATGCTCGACGAGATGCCGCCAATGGAGCCGACGATGATGCCGGAGATGGCTGCCAGCATGGCCGACACCACCCAGGCCAGCGAAAAGACGCGTGGCACATTGATGCCGACCGAATAGGCGGCAGCCTGGTCACTGGCCGTTGCCCGCAGCGCAACGCCGCCGCGCCAGAATCGGAACACCAGCAACACGCACGCGATGAAGACTGCCGCAATCACCGCCCCCCAGAACACCTTGGGGGCGAGAAAGGCGTCCCCCACCATGATGGGCTGGTTGGGCATGAACTCGGGCAGGCGGCGCTGGTCAGCGGTCCAGATCATTTCAACCAGGCCAATCAAGACCGACGACAGGCCGACTGTGACCATGAAGACGGAGATGGGCTGCTCGCCCAGCAGCGGGCGGATCATGGTGCGCTCGATCACCGCACCGAGCAGGCCACAGGCCAGCACGGCAGCCGGAATGGCCAGCCACAGTGGCAGCGCCCACATGGCGGCGAAGGTGAAGAACAGATACCCGCCTGCCATCAGCATTTCGCCAATGGCGATATTGACTACGCGCGTGGCCTTGTAGACCATGACGAAGGCGAGCGCCGCCAGCGCATACAGGCCGCCGCTCGCCAAGCCCGTCAGGCTGATCTCGAACAGGTAGGCCCAATCCATCATGCGGCTCCTGCAGTTGTGGTGGCCGGGCGCGTAGCGGCCTGGAGCTTGCGGCGCAACTCGCCCACATCGCCCGACCCGAGGTAGGCGCGGCCTACTTCGGGGTCTGCCTGCACCACGGCAGGCGTGCCCTGGGCAATCACCTGTCCGAAGTTCAGCACCACTACGTGATCGGACAGATCCATCACCATGCCCATGTCGTGCTCCACCATCAGTACCGTGATGCCCCATTCGGCGCGCACGTCCAGAATGAAGCGTGCCATGTCTTCGGTTTCTTCGCGGTTCATGCCGGCCACGGGCTCGTCCAGCATCAGAATCTGCGGCTGCATGGCAAGGGCTCGCGCCATCTCCACGCGCTTTTGCAGGCCGTACGAGAGGGCCGCCACCGGCGCGTGGCGGATGTGGTCGATCTCGAGGAAATCGATGATGCGTTCTTCAATATCGCGGCGCAGTTCGGCTTCTTCCCGGCGGGCGCGGCCCAGGTAGAAGAGGGCGTCGAATACATTGGTCTTGAGGTGGGCGTGGCGGCCCAGTTTGATGTTGTCGAGCACCGTCATGCCCCGAAACAGCGCAATGTTCTGGAAACTGCGCCCCAGGCCCAGCTTTGCCCTGCGGGGCGCGGGAATGCGCGTGAT
Source organism: Comamonas sp. 4034 (assembly GCF_050434545.1). Lineage (NCBI taxonomy): Bacteria > Pseudomonadati > Pseudomonadota > Betaproteobacteria > Burkholderiales > Comamonadaceae > Comamonas > Comamonas sp. 4034. Next base: position 60,414 of record NZ_JBNDIT010000005.1, read on the forward strand.
GTCCTGGCCCTGGAAATGGATGCTGCCGCTGGTGGGGCGGTAGAAGCCCGAGATGGTATTGAACAGCGAGGTCTTGCCCGCGCCATTGGGGCCGATGACGGCGGTGATCGAGCCTGGTTGCACGCCAAAGCCCACGCCTGACAGCGCCTTGACGCCGCCAAACGCCAGCGTGACTCCATCTACCTGCAACAAAGGGGCCGTTGCGTTGGCACTGCCCGGCTGTCTTGTCTCCATCGGCTTCCTCTACGGGTATGTTCGATGCGGTGGTGATCTACTTTTGCGTAGACTCTTTACTCGTGAGTAGATTTTGAAGATGATGATCCCGTATGGCATCGGTACTTTCCCGCTCCGATGAGGAATGATGATGGCGTCAACAGTTGCTAAATCAACAGATAAACAGCGCAAAGTGGCATCTCGATCGGGCAGGCCTACGGGGCGACCGGCGGTGGAGGAATCGCCCTGGGCCAGTGCGCCCAGCCGTGAGATGCAGCGCGAGGCCAAGCGCAATGCGGTGCTGACGACCGCGGCGAAGATGTTCAACGAACGCGGCTTTCCTGCCACCTCGCTCGACGACATTGCTGCACGCCTGCAGGTCTCCAAGCCTACGCTGTACTACTACGTCAAGAACAAGGACGAGATTTTGCTGGAGTGCGTGCGCAAGGGCCTGCACATGACGCTGGACGGCATCGAGGCGTCGCGCCAGGCAGGAGGAAATGCGCTGGACCAGTTGCAGGCCTGCATGCGCAGCTATGCGGCCATCGTGATCCAGCCTTTCGGCACCTGCCTGATCCGTGTCGGCGACGAGCAGGTGCCCGCTGAAAGTCGCAAGGAACTGCGCAGGCTCAAGTCAGCGATTGACCACGAGTTTCGCAAGCTGGTGGCGCAAGGGATAGAGCAGGGCCTGCTTCGCCCCTGTGACCCCAAGATGGCGGCCTTTGTGATTGCCGGTGCGCTGAGCTGGATTGGCCGCTGGTACCAGGAAGATGGCGATTACACGGCAGAGCAGGTGATTGACCAGTGCGTGGAGCAGCTGCTCTGCGGGGTGTTGATGCCGGTGCCTGCCTCACCGACTGTTATACGCAAGGCTGGCACAAAAAAAGCACCGACCCGCAAGGGGCCCGTGCCTGAGGTTTGACGGCTTGTAGGTGGCTTATCTGCGTCTGGCGATTTCGCGCGCGCAGGTGATGCCCACCAGAATGCCCCACAGGAGGATCAGCAGCGCCGTGGCCAGGTACTGCTCACCTTGCTGCATGGCCACCCAGGAGCCCGCCAGGGCGACAAGGGCTGCAACGCGCATCATGCGCCGCAGTTGCTGGCCTGAGAGGCGCGGGCGCAGATGCCACAGAGCAGCAAGCGATATGACGGCCAGCGCCGTCATGGCAACAAACAGGGCGCCACCATACGGAGCGGCCCATTGGGTGAAGGAGTCGATCATGCGGCGATTGTCGCAAACACCGGGTCAGCTGACGTCCGGCACGGGTTTACCGGGGTGATGTGGCGCGTCATTCGACATCGGAGCAGGAATCAGTCTCGGGTGACGCGCACTACTTCTTCGGCGGTGGTGATGCCTTCGCGCACCAGGCGTTCGCCATCGTCGCGCATCAGGTGCATGCCGGCGGCGATGGCGGCGCTGCGAATCTCAGATTCCGGCGCCTGCGCATGGATCTGCGCGCGGATCTGGTCGTCCACCACCAGCAGCTCGAAGATGCCGGTTCGGCCGCGGTAGCCGCTGGGCTCGGTGTCATCCACGCGGCGCACCAGGCGCTGGGCCAAAACGCCCAGGAGCGATGACGACAGCAGAAACGGCTCCACGCCCATGTCGGTCAGGCGGGTGATGGCGCTGGTGGCATCGTTGGTGTGCAGCGTTGCCAGCACCAAGTGGCCCGTGAGCGAGGCCTGGATGGCGATCTGCGCGGTTTCGAAATCGCGGATTTCGCCGATCATGATGATGTCCGGGTCCTGGCGCAGGATGGCGCGCAGGGCCTTCGCAAACGTCAGATCGATCTTGGGGTTGACCTGTGTCTGGCCGATGCCGGGCAACTCATATTCGATCGGGTCTTCCACCGTCATGATGTTGCCCTGGCTGGCATCGAGCTGGCTCAGCGCGGCATACAGCGTGGTGGTTTTGCCCGAGCCCGTGGGCCCGGTCACCAGCACGATGCCGTGTGGCTGGGCCACCAGCTTTTCGAAGCGGTGCAGGGTTTCACCCTGCATGCCGACCGAGCCAAGGCTGAGCTTGTTTTCGCTCTTGTCCAGCAGGCGCAGCACGGCACGCTCGCCATGGGCACTGGGCAGGGTGGAGACGCGCACGTCGATGGCGCGCGTGCCCAGGCGCAGGCTGATGCGGCCATCCTGCGGCAGGCGCTTTTCCGAAATGTCGAGGTCGGCCATGATCTTGAGGCGCGAGATCAGAGCTGCGTGCAGCGCGCGGTGCGGCTGCACCACTTCGCGCAGTGCGCCGTCGATGCGAAAGCGCACGCTCGAATGGCGCTCGTAGGGCTCGATATGGATGTCGCTGGCTCCATCACGCGCGGCTTGGGTCAGCAAGGCATTGAGCATGCGGATGATGGGCGCATCACCTGCGGATTCCAGCAGGTCTTCCACCGCCGGGATGTCCTGCATCATGCGCGAAAGATCGGTGCCTTCCTCCACTTCACTGATCACGGTCGCGGCGTTCGATTCGCTGTGCGAGTAGGCCGCGCTGATGCGCTGGGCCAGCTCGGCGTCGGCCAGTTGGGCCAGATGCTGGACCGGAAACTTGCGCAGCACCTCGGACAGTGCGGCGCCGTTGGGCACGGCGCCGTGCCACAGCAGGTATTGGCCGGCATCTTCTTCCAGCAGCAACTGGCTGCTGCGCGCAAAGGCATAGGGCAGGGGGTGGCGCATCAGGTCAACCGTTCTTCGATCAAGGCTCGAAACGCATGCCTTGCGGCGTGACGGTGAGTGCTGGTGCCTGCAACACCGGCGCTTCGGAATAGCCCAGCGGGGTGCCGGAGGTTTGCTGTGACATCGGCGTGATGATGGCCGAATCGTTGACCGGCACCATGGTGCTCGGCGTCGGCTGGTTGCTAATCTGCAGGCCGCGCATCAGGTCGTAGCGGTCAAGGCTGACCTGGCGCGTGGTATCTGCATCGCGCATGACAACGGGGCGCAGGAACACCATCAGGTTGGTTTTCTTGCGCGAGCGGGAGTCGCTGCGGAACAGGGCGCCAATGCCGGGCAGGTCGCCCAGGTACGGGATCTTTTGCACAGAGCCGGAGTACTGGTCCTGCAACAGGCCGCCGATGACGATGATGGAGCCGTCATCCACCAGCACGGTCGACTCGATGGAGCGCTTGGTGGTGGAGGGGCCGTTGGTGTCCTTGGCCGTGCCGTCGATGACGTTGGAGGTCTCCTGGTAGATGGTCAGCTTGACCGTACCGTTGGCATTGATCTGAGGGCGTACGCGCAAGGTCAGGCCCACATCCTTGCGCTCGACCGTGGTGAAGGGATTGACCGTGCTGGTGCTGTTGGTGGATGCATAGGAGCCGGTCACGAATGGCCGGTTTTCGCCCACCAGAATCTGCGCCTCCTGGTTGTCCAGGGTCAGCAGATTGGGCGTGGCCAGAATATTGCCATCCGCGTTGGACTGCAGCAGGTTGGCCAGGGCGCCCAGCACGTATTCGCCGTTGTGCTTGAAGGCGATGCCTGCGTTCATGCCTGCGCTGGGCTTTGCTCCAGAATAGTTGCCATTGTTCTGGCCGGTGGCAATGCCTGCTGCGAGGTCGAACAGGTTGGCGCCGCCTACGCTGAAGTTATTGCCCAGTATGCCCACCACGTTGTTGCCCTGGCCAAGGAGGCTTTGCCATTGCACGCCGAACTGCGCTGCTTTTTCTGCGCTGACTTCGACGATCAGGCTTTCCACCAGCACCTGGGCGCGTCGGCTGTCCAGTTGGTCGATCACTGCGCGGATCTGGCGGTACAGCGGCTCGGGCGCGGTGATGATCAACGAGTTGGTTGCGGTATCGGCCTGGATGATGCCGCCAGTGGCACTGCCGGTGTCGGTGCTGCTGCTCAGGGCCGTGCCGGTATTGAGGCGGTTGTTGCCACCCAGGGTGCTGTTGTTGCTGGTGCTGGTACCCAGCGATCCCGAGGACGTGCCGCTCAGTGAGGTGCTGCCGCCCATGCGGGTGTTGCTGCTCTGGCTGCTGCTCGACAGGTTGGTGGCCGGGCTGGCTCCGCCGCCATCCTGGCCGGTCAGTGCCGCGCGCAAGGTGGTAGCAAGCGCCGTGGCATCGGCGTTGCGCAGGTACACGACATGGATGTTGCCGGAAGCGTCGCCCCGGCTCGGGCTGTCGAGCTTGCTGATCAGGTTCTTGGCCTGGGTTAGGCGGGCCGGGTTGGCCGCGCGCAGCAGGATGCTGTTGGTGCGGCTGTCCGCCAGGATGGCCGTGCGGTAGGCGTTATCCGCCTGGGCTCCGCCGGGCTGCGCAGCAGCACTCGGCACCCCGCCACTGCTGGTGGCGTTGCCACCTTCCACCAGGCGTTGGAGCAGCGGGACGATGTCGCTGGCCACGGCATGCTGCAGCGGTACGATCTCGACATCGCTGGCGTTGGCCACATCCATGCTGGCAACGATGCGCGAGAGGCGTTGCAGGTTGTCAGCGTAGTCGGTGATCACCAGCGAGTTGTTGCCGGGGTTGACGTTGATGGTGTTGTTGGGGCTGATCAGCGGGCGCAGCACGGGAACCAGGTTGCTGGCGTTTTCGTAGTTCAGCTTGAAGATCTGGGTCACGATCTGGCCGCCGCCCTGCACCTGACCACCGGCTCCGCCCTGGCTGATGCGCACGGTGCCGCCCTGCAGCTTGGCATCGGCCTCGGGCACTACCTTGTACAGGCCTGCGGCTTCAACCACGGTGTAGTTCTGCAGGCGCAGCGCGGCAAGAAACTGCTCGAAGGCAGCGCTCGGCGTTACCGCCTTGTCGGTCACCAGGTTCATTGTGCCCTTGACGCGCGGATCCACCACCACGTTCTTGCCGGTAATGGTGGCCATCGTACGGGCGATGGATTCGATGTCTGCATTGGCAAAGTTCAGCGTCACCGGCTCGCCCGGGCGAATGCTGGATGTGGCCGTGCTGACAGCAGTCTGCGCATGGATGCTGCCTGTGGCGCCCGCCAGCAAAAGGCTCGCTGCGATTGAATGCAGAGCAAATCGAACGCTGTTCTGTGTGAGATTCTTCATAAATTCAGTCATTCAGGTCGCAAGGCACCAAATGGGCGCTATCCATAGTCATCGTTCCCTTGGGGGAGAAAACGAAGCGATTCAGGGGAGCGTTCATCTAGCCCACCGATAGCAGCACACGCTTGCCGTTGCGCTGCCCAATCATAGTCAAGAGATTGGCAAGGGCTGCTTCGCGGCCCTCGGCCGCCCAGGCCTCACCCTGAAAACGCAGGCGCTGGCCAATCCATTGGCCCTTGCCCTGCAGTTGCAGGGCGCCGTCCAGGGTAGACAGCTGCAAGGTGGTCATGTCGCCCCCTTGTACCTGCACCCGGTAGCTGCCCAAAGGCTGGATGGTGGACAGGCGCGATGTAACGGCCATGGCATCCAGCTCGGCGCCGCCTTGCACCTGCAGGCGCCCTGCATTCAGTGCCAGCGAAAGATCACGCGTTTTGAGCAGCAACTGTCCCTGGGCCTGGATGGTGTTCCACGGTGTGCCCAGGCCTGCCAGCAGGGCAGCAGGCCAGCGGCTTTCGTGCGATGCCAGTGTGATGGTGGCGCCACCCCAATGGGGTTGGATATGGATGGGCAGCGGCGTTGCCATGCAGCAGTCCGCATTCCAGCGCATGGCAAGGCCCGTGAACTGGGGGCGCAATTGCCAATCGACCCGGCCGGGCAGCGCCATCTGGTCGCGACTGGCTTTGCCACCGGTCAGCACCCACTGGGCCGATCCGTTCCAGACCGTGCCGCGCGGCTCGCGCAGTTGCAACTGGTCCTGGGTTGCCCAGGCAAGGCCCTGGGCCAGCCAGTAGGCGGGTGCGTATGCCACCAGCGCCGCCGCGCCGCCCATGCATGCGCCGGCCACTGCCCAACGCCAGGGCGCGCGTGCGGGCCTGGCGGCAGTCATGGTCGGGTGCGAGCGAAGCTGGGACATGGAAATGTGCCGCCTTACTGCCCGGCCTGCACCGGCAGTTGCAGCACGATGCTGCCTGACCAGGTGGGCGCAGCATCTGCCTTGGCTGCATTGCTGCGCGTCAGGCGCAGTTCGGTGGGAATGGCATGGGCATTGGCCCGCACCTGCCCCAGCCAGCGCTGGGTGGAAGCTGCGGATGCATTGCTCAGTGTGACAGTGACACGTTCGCCCAGCACAGACAGCTTGGCGGTCATGCCCAGTTGCTGGGTGAGGCTGGATTCCAGCTGCTGGCGCGCCTGTGCGGTCGTCAAGGTGGTGGCCGATTGCAGCTGGCGCGCTTCGCTTTGCAGTGACAGCATGCGGGCAAGGTCGGCATCCAGCCGTGCGTGTTCTGCGGGCGCAGTGCGCCAGGCCTGCAACACGGGGGCAATGGCCAGCCACCACAGCAGGGCAATCAGGACCACCGCTGCAGCTAGCGATACGCCACGGCGCTCGCGGGCATCGAGCGCCACCCAGCGCTGGCGCAGTTGCGCGAAGGCGGTATTGGTGGAAGCCGATTTGCGGCCAGGCATGGATGCATTGTTTCTCATGGCCGGGCCTCCGCGCGGATCACCCATTGGTCGTTCTGCATGTCGGCGCGCAAGCCCTGGGCTTGCAGCTTGGTGCGGAAGGCATCGAAGCCATCGGTGGGCAGGCCGCGCAGGCGCAGTTCGCCGTTGCCGTATTCGATGCCCGATGGCATGGCACTGGCCGGCAGTGCGGCAAGTGCTTCACCCGCCGCAGCGAGCAGTGGCTCGGCGTCACCCGCTGTCAGGCCACCCGAGGCCTGGCGCAGGTTGGCCACTTCGCGGGCCATCTGCACAGGGGCATCGACCACCACCTGCACCTTGGGGAAGGTCGTGGTGAGCGTGCTGCGCACCAGCGCTGCCTTGGCGCGCAGTTGCTGGCGCTCCTGCCAAGCCCAGATGTTGGCGCCGATCACGGCAATCAGTGCCAGGGCGACTACGCCCCAGCGGGCCGGTTTCCAGGCAGGGGCATGCAGTACATCGTTGAGCCCGCTGCCCAGGCGGCGCTGCAGGCGGTTACGGCCACTGTTGGCAAATTCCAGCTGGGCCAGGTCCCAGTCGCTGCGCGCAGCATCCAACATGGATTGGGCTGGGGAGTACAGGCGTACCGGGCGCTGCAACAGTTGCTCAGCCGTGCCGGCCACAGCAGGCTCGGCATGCACTGCGCTGTCAGCATCCAGGGGGGGCAGCAGCGGCAGGGTGTCGCGCGACAGCGGCAGCACGAGCACGGCGTCATCCGGACCGGTGCCGTACACCACGGCTTGCGGCCACTCGGGGCTGCCGGTGATCCGCAGTTGTGCACCATCTGGCGAAGGTTCCCCGGGCGCATGGCTGGGCACGACGCGGGCAACGGCGCGGCCAGCGGCTTCCAGGTTTTGCAGATGTTCGCGCAGCCAGGCGCGGGGGCAGCAGGCAATCCATATGGGCTCGCCGGCCGCGATGTGGGTAGCATCCGGCTGCAGTGCAAAGTGCAGCTGGGCCGGGTCGTCGAGCAGGTGCTCTTCCAGCACGCCCTCCAGCACGGCGCGCAGGCGGGGCGACCCCGGCCCCACGCCCTGCGGCAGGGGCGCACGTTGCCACGACAGCATGGCCGCCGGTACCACGGCCACCACCTCACCCGTGCGGCCGGGTTGGGGCAAGAGTCCGGCGGTGGTGTTGCCTTGCTGGCTGATGGCCTCGCCGTCCGGCGACAGGGCATAGCTGTAGCTGGGGGCTGTACCAGCTCCCAGGGTGCCTGTGTCCGGGCCATTGGCCATCGGCAATGAAATCAGTAATGTACTCATGAGCGTGTTGTGCGCTGCATTGTAGAGGGCTGGCGTTCACCGAACTGAAATACGCTTGTCATGGCTTGTCTCTACGGCGATCTCGTCGCTGCTGCCTTGTAGCGGGAGGTGTTTTCAAAAGTAATAGCGGCTGGCGCGCATTGCGATTGGGCTTTGAACGAAATGTATGAGAAATTCAAGTCCGGAAAATGGATGTTGCTCTTGTTTTTATAGCGTCAGATATTCTCTGGTTGATGGGGGCAGCAAGCGTGGTCGCTGTTGTTACAAGGAGAGCGCGCCGTCACTGCCCTCCCGGAAAAGCCGAGCTGCCTTCTGCCAACAAAGAGGCGGGCATGGCTGCTCCGCGCTCGCGCACCACGGTCGACACGGACAGGCCCTGGCGGTAGACCAGCGATTTCTCCTGTACCACCAGGTCATCAAAGCGTAGACGCGCCCAGACTTCAAAGTAGGCGGTTCTCACATCGAGCAGGCCAATCGCCGCTGACAGTGCCTGGTTGTTGGGAAAGCGTTGCTTGATGTCTGTGGTGTTTTCAAATGCCTTGGTTGTGCGCATCTGAGTGATCTGCTGGGCCGTGGCAAAGTCCAGGCCATCGACTGCTGCCCAGATGACCGTGGGCGACGCCGTATTGATATTGACCAGCGAGGTTTGCGGCAGAAGCGTCACATAGGGCTCCAGCGCTGCCAGCGTGGCGGGTGACAAGCCCCACCAGGCCAGTTCTTTGTAGGTGCGGGGCAGGAGTGGGGCATTGGCGGCCTTGTCTTCGCTGCGCAATGCGGCCAAGGCTTGCTGGCTCAGCACGGTCAGCTCAGCGCTGGGCAGGCCCAGGCGCTCGAACAGGCGCTCGAACTGGCGCCGGGCTGTTGGATTCAAGGCATTGCTGCTGACCAGATTGCGTATGTTGAGCCGTGCCTGCGCATCCACCACGGCACCGGACAGAAAGGCCTGCGCCGCGTCGATGGTGGCATCGTGCACATTGGTCTGGTTGTTGGTAGCCTGCAGAAAGGTGGACAGGCGTGCCTCGGCCAGTGGAACCGACCAGGGCTCGGTCAGCGAGTCGGTGCCGCCGCTGGTACGCGCGTCATGGCGCAGGATCTGGCGCGAAAAGTCGAGCCCGCCCAGCAGCAGCCACGCCGCCTGCACGCGCATGCGCTCGGCTCCCTCCACCTCAAGATTTCGCCATTGCTGCCACACGGCGCTGGCCGCAATGGTGGCTACCAGGGTGACGGTGAGCATGGCTGCCAGCAGGGCGGCGCCGCGCTGACCCAGGCGGGTACCATGGCTCATGATTTGTTGCCCCCCAGAATGGGGTTCACCCAATCGGATGTGATGGTGCCGGACAGGGCTCCGGGTGCGGGCAGCTCCAGGCTCAGGCGCACGCCATCGGGCAGGGGCGTGTCGGTGGGGTTGTTCGGGTCGGCTCGGGTATCGGTGGCGCTGCTCGACAGCGGATTGCTCCAGCTGTTGCCGCGAAAATACAGCAACTGCCACCCGCGCACCGGCATCAGAACAGTGGTCTGCGGAATGCCGTCGCCGTTGTTGCCTGCATTGCCATCGATGGCGCCATTGGTCACGGCGTGGTTGGCCATCTCCCAGGCCTGCTGCCATTCCTGCGCATTGCGCAGCGGGTGCGACTGCCAGCGCACCCAATGGGAGCGGCCCTGCACATTGCGCAACGCCCAGCCCACCACGCGCAGCCCTTGCTCGTTGATGTCGCTGCTGCGGCGGGTGATGCGCAATACCCGGCCATTCCATTCGATGGGGATGGTGGCGCCCACGCGCTCGATCGCGTTCAAATCCGTATTCCACTGCGCCAGCGCTGCCTGCGCCACCATCACTTCTTCGCTGTAGACCCTGGCCTGCTCCTGTGCGCGCACCATGCCATCGATGCCGCGCCAACTGGCCACCGTCATCACGGCCAGAATGGCAATGGCGATCAATAGCTCGATCAGCGTGAAACCTTGGGAGCCACCGGCAATTTTGCTCGGCTTTAGCGCTGCATAGCCAGCCGGGGCCGCCCCGCAGCGCGGGCTGGCCTGGTGAACGTCATCTCTCCCCTGAGGGGGGGGCGTGAAGTGATTCAGGGCAGGGCACATCTCAGTATCTGCCCACGATCGTCGTCAGGCGCAGCAGTGGGGTGGCGCCGTCAAACACATGCGCGTCGATGCGCCGGAAATCCGGGTTGGGAGTGGGAAACACGCCCACGCGTACGTCAAAAACGCGGCCGGCCTGTTCACAGGCCACGCTGCTGGTGCCCAGGCCCGGCAGCTGCTGTGACAGGCGCGCTGCGGCCAATTGGTTCTCGGCACACAGCTGGGCCAGCATCACATCGCTTTGGCGCCCTGCGGTTTGCGTGAGGGCGTTCATGGCCTTGCCACCAGCCAGCAGTGCAATGGCAACGATGGCGAGCGCCACCAGAACCTCGATCAGGGTGAAGCCCTGGCTATGCCCATGCAGGCTGCGCGTGTGATGTCCCATGGCCTGCAGTCCTATTGGCCTTGCAGCGCAAACGGGCGCACGCCGTCGGTCGCCACGAGTACCGTGCTGGCACTTCGGCTGGAATGTGCAATGGCAATGGCTTGCGGGCCAATCAGCGGCTCGGGGCCCAGGATGATGTCGCCCCCGGTGCGCGCCGCAACCGGCGGCTGCAGCCATGCCACCCGGCGCGTGCCGCCCTGCAGGCCTTCAATCACAAAACCATTGCTGTCCGCACGCCAGCGTGCAGGCTGACCGCTGGCGCGAGATTGCGCGCGCGCTGCCTCCAGCTGTGCGGCCAAACGCTGGCCTTCGCGCTGTAACTGGTCCTGATTGTTGTCTCCCATGGCAAACACGACGCCGATGCTCACCAGTGCCATCAGTGCGATCACGACCAGAAGCTCCACCAGCGTAAAGCCTTGGTGGAGTTCGTGCATTGATTTGCTATGGTTTTTGATGATCATCCGCAATATGGATGCATGCCAGCAGCCGAAATAAGTTCGAAAACGTTGCGGGTGCCCATGGCTGCCAACACGTTCCTGCCGACTTACTGCCAGCTGCCGATGTCGGCATTGTTGCCATCGCCGCCCGATTGGCCATCTGCGCCAAAGCTCATTACATCGACTTCGCCCTTCACGCCAGGGTTCAGGTACTGGTATGGGTTGCCCCAGGGGTCCTTGGGCAGCTTTTCCAGATAGGGCTTCCAGTTCATGGGCTGCGGGCCGCTGGCAGGGCGGTTGATGAGTGCAGCCAGCCCTTGCTCTGCGGTGGGATAGCGTTGGTTGTCCAGCCGATAGCGCTTCAGAGCGCCCATGATGTTGGTCACATCGGTGCGGGCGGCGGTGACCCGTGCTTCGTCGGCGGCGCCGATCACATTGGGTACGATCAGTGCGGCCAGCACTCCGATGATGACCAGCACCACCATCAGCTCGATCAAGGTAAAGCCACGCTGAACGTGGGCTGAGGCGCGGCGCACAGCCGGCAGCAGGCGGGTAGAAAACATCATGCTCTCTGGGCAAAGTTTCGGAAATGACATCTGCGTGCATCATAATCTGCGAATGGTGACACTCTCGCGCAACCCCTGGTCTCCTCGGCTCGCCGCCGGCCTTTTGTGGGCTGGCGCCGCTGCATTGGCAGTGTTCTGGGGGCTGACGCTCTCGGCGCCGCGCCAGGTGTCTGCGGTACCCCAGGCAGGTGGCACCGCGCCCATACAGGCCAGCGGCGCTGCCATGGCACGCGTGCTGGGCGTGCTGGACGGTGCGCCTGTTGTCGCACCCGCGGCTCCCACACGCTGGCGCTTGCTGGGGGTCATGGCTGGCAAAAACAGCGGCGGCGGAGCCGCCGTGATCGCAGTGGACGACCAGCCGGCCAAGGTGTTTCGCGTAGGCAGCACGGTGGCCGATGGTCTTGTGCTCCAGTCGCTGCACAGTGATGCCCCTCGTGCCGTGAGCTTAGGCGCTGACGTCGATGGCCCCGCTGCAGTCACCATCGAGTTGCCAACCATCAAGGGTATAGGCGCTGAGCCACAGCCTTCGGCCGCACCGGCAGCAGCCGCGCAGCAAGCCAATGTGGACCACAGCACCGGCGTGCTGCGCGATCGCTGACCAGAGCCATGGGCTGCATTGCGGATGCGCTGATTGGCCAGCCCCGGCAGGAGGGCGATATTGCCACTGCCATCGCGCAGGCGACACAATGTCTTGAGCGGTTTACCGATGCTTTCAACCAGCAGGATCTGCCGGGCATGGACGCATGCCTTCATTTTCCGCACCAGATGTGGTCCGGAACGCAATTGCTGGTGTGGCAGAAGCCGGGGAGCCATCCACCGGATTTCTTTGCGCTCTTGCGTGCCACTGGCTGGACGCACACCCGCTACGAGGCCATTTCTCCGGTGCTCGCCAGTGCGGACAAGGTGCACTTCGTGGTGGATTACACCCGCCGTGGTGCGGATGATACCAAGTTGAGCCGCTATCGCAATCTGTGGGTTGCCGTGCAGCATGAAGGACGCTGGGGCATTGTGCTGCGGTCGTACTGACAGCTTGCCAGGCCTCAGTCAAGGCGAATTGGCTGGATGTGGGCTGCAATGGCTCAGCGAAGCGGTAACCGAATCCATTCGCCATAACCCAGCTTGACCGAAGGCCAGTCCTTGGCGGTGGGCTGGCGCTCGCCACGCGTAATGAGCCAGTGCGCACATTGCGCCACCCCGGCATGGGCCAGCCACAGCACGGGCTGGCCTGTTGCCTGCGACTGCACGCGTGCAGCGGCCAAAGCACGGCCCACGCGAGCCATCATCGCAGCCAGCGATTCGCCCCCGCCGGGCGCGTGGCTCCAGAAATCGGCAGTCCAGGCGTCCATCTCGGCGCGCGCGATGGCATCCCAGCGCAGGCCTTCCCAGTCGCCAAAATCCATTTCGACCAGATCGGGATCGGGTTTCAGTGTGAAAGCAGAGTCAAGTGCTTGAAGAGAAAGCGCAAGTTGCTCACATCTTTGTAGCGGCGAATGCCATATTTCGCCCGGCGCCAGTCCCTCTTCCTGCCAGGCTCGCTGCAAGGCAGCGGCAGCGGCCGCCGTGGCCTTGTCGTCAGCCGCCAGATTGCTGCGTCCATAACAAACCCCAGGAGCAACGATGGGCTGGGCATGGCGTTGCAGCCACAGGGACGGAGGGGGGGAGTCTTGAGACGGTTGCAGTACTCGATCCTGATGCATATGTATAGCGAGAGAAGTGAAAGCGTCCTGATGGGACGTGATCTTTTGCTAACAGATGTTTGGTGGTTTTGCGACAACTGGCGATTGTTGACCATTTCGCCATCCGTTGCATAAAAGATCTTTCGCCTCTCTAGGAGTGTGAATCGAAAGCCTCATAGAAGCAGGCTTCAGACGTTCTTATGTGTTTATTAGGTAAAGTTTATTGATTGAGATATTTTGATTGTTTATAAATAATAAAACAAAAATTTCTAGTTTTGAAGGGAGGGAGGGCTTGTGAATAGGCATCCTAAGAAAGCAAAAAAATCGCCTGGGAAAGCAGGTGGATTCACGTTGATTGAGGTCATGATTGTGGTCGCAATCATTGGAATTCTGGCAGCGATAGCACTGCCAAGTTACAGCGACTATGTGTTGCGCGGCAGGCTTCCGGAAGGGACCAGCGGGCTCGATACCATGCGCATGGATTTGGAGCGCTACTATCAGGACAACCGCACCTATGCGAGCACTGCAAGCGTCACATCGCCATGCGCGAGTACGCGCTCGCTGCAGTACTTTGATATCAGCTGTCCTGATGAGCTGACGAATAGCAAATACACAGCTCAGGCCGTGGGGAAGGGGCCGGTAGCGGGTTTCACTTATACGATCAACTCTCTTAACGAGCGCCACACGACAGCTGCAGGCTCTGGCTACAGCACTTGCAATAAGGCTAACGGCTGGATGATGCGCAAGGGGCAGACATGCTGACTATTTCGCATTCTGCCCGCAGCGCGTCTCGGTCTTTGGGCTTCACCATGGTGGAGTTGATGGTGACTCTGGCAGTGATGGCTGTCTTGACAGCCATAGCGCTCCCATCGTTCCAGGTCTTCATGGCAGAGAACCGCGCCAGCGGCAAAACCATGGAGTTGGTATCAGCTGTCAAAACGGCGCAATCCGAAGCATTGCGCCGCAGTCGCCAGGTGCTGTTCACCTTCACTGACAGTTCCATGCCCAGTACTTCGCTGACAGGGGCTATCAATGGCAAATCCTGGGCAACCGTGGTGTTGCCGCTGGCGGATGCGCCCAGCAGCGTTACGCCCGAAGTGGTCAGTGTGGGTGGCTATAGCGAAGGCACTGGCGATGTCGTTGTGGATGCAAGTACCACTGCCATGTGCTTTATGCCAGATGGCTCCATCAAGGCGAATAGCGCAACGGGTGTGACCGGCGCTGATTGTGCGGTCAACACCGCCAGCAGCACATCTCCTGGTGCTCAATTCTTAGTCCAGCCGTCGCGTGGTACCAAGCGTTGGCAAATCAGCGTCTCCCCTGCAGGAAAAATCACCAGTTGCCTGGGTACTGTGGGCGGTGGCGGTGTCTTTACCTGTTCTTGATTGCTTCTATGTGTTCATATCCTGTACGCAATAAAAGGGCCAGCCGCGGCTTCATGTTGATCGAAGTTTTGATTTCCCTGCTGATTTTTTCGCTGGGGGTGATCGGTCTGATGGGCATGCAGGCGCGAGCCATACAGGCCGGCACCGACGCGCAAGACCGCGATATCGCAGCAAGGCTCGCCAACCAGCTGTCCAGCCAGATGCAGATCGGCAGGACCACTGACCTGAGTGCAGCCAATCTCACTGCCTGGAAGGATCTTGTTGCCGCGGAGTTGCCCAATGGAGAGGCGGAGGTGACGCAAGTCACCACAGGAAGCAATGCAAAGATCGTGGTGACATGGCTGGCTCCTGCGCATGCAACAACACCGCCTCCCCCAAAAAGCCGGTTTCAAACCCAAGTGGTGTTAGCCCAATGAGTTATTACACTCCATCATTAACAGGCAAGCGTGCTCACTTGCAGCATGGCATGACCTTGATTGAGCTGATGGTGGCGCTCACCGTTGGCTTGTTGCTGGCCTTGGCTGTGACGACGGTGATTGCAGTTACCTTGCGTCAGCAAAAGGTATCGGCCTCGGTGGGTGAACGCGACCAGGCTGGTACCTATGCCATGGCTCAGCTAGACAAGTTCATCCGCAGCGCGGGCTCCGGTTTCTACAACACTTCTGCGCTTGGCATGCTGGGCTGCACGCTGCATGCTGGCAAAGGAAGCACGACACTGCTGCCCGCAGCGAGCCTGGCCGCTCCATTTGCGGGTGTAAGCAGTTTGAAAGCACCTCTTGCAGCGCCGGTGTTAGTAGAGAAGGGTGTGGGCGCCAATGGCTCGGATGTTCTTTTTGTCATGGCAGCGCATGGCGCAGCGGCTGATGTGCCTCGCGCTGTACTGCCAGCCGGCTCTGCCGTGCCTACCTTGGCCTTCAATAATGTCATCGACCTGACTCCCAAGGACTTGGTTCTGGTTGCCGCCAGTGGGCAATCCGATTGCTACGTCTCCCAAATCGATACCACCGCAAGCGCTTCGGCTACTGTGGTTCTGGGAGGGGCTTACTACGCAGCGTCCCAGGCAACGCCTGTGCAGGCAATTGTGGACTCCAAGGCAGCTTATATGGCCGCATTGGGTAACAGTACCGGTGGCTACCCAATGGCAAGGCTTTTTGGGGTAGGCAGCGGCGATGCACTTTACCAATACGATGTATTGCAGTTGTCCGGCTCGGCAGTGGACACGATTGCGGAAGATGTTTCTCACCTGTTTGCTGTGTATGGCGTCGATACCGATAAAGACGGAAAGGTCGACGCCTGGGTGAGTCCGGATGCAGCGGGATGGACCGTAGCAGACCTCAAGGCCGCCTCTTCAAAGATCAATCAGATCCTGGCGATTCGCGTGGCGGTCGTCACCCACTCCCATGGTGTCAAGCAGGCCGGTATCAGCCCGGCAACGCTTTACGCATTTGAGGATTTGGGAACGCTCAAGCAGACGATTACCTTGACCTCAGCGCAACGGGCTGATCGTTTCAAGGTGACCGAAAGCATTATTCCCTTGCGCAACAATTTGCTCGTCCAGTGATGAAGGCTTCTAATATTTTCAACAGTGCGCTCAGAGCGCCTGCTTTGTGGCGGAGCACCTCTCGCCATCCTTTATCGGGTTCTCTGGCGATTCGGCAGAAAGGGTTTTCGCTATTTCTGACGCTGATCGCATTGGTCATTTTGTTGGTTGCAGCAGTGGCCATCATGCGTTCCAACCAGATGGGACTGTTTTCTAGTGGAAATCTGGCGTTCAAGCAGGATTCCGTGGCTCGTGCAGAGCTTGTGAATGTGCGAGTGTATGCCTTGTTTCGCTCAGGAGGCGCTCTGGGCGATGGCGCCAGTCTTGCTGCCAGCAATACGAGCGTCAATTACAGCGCAACCGCCTTGCCTGGCAATGTGCAGGGAATACCCAAGGCGCTGATCGATGACGGTCTGTTTTCCAGCTTTGGTACCAGCGGTAACGACATCGTGGATGCCGAAAGCAATACCACCATCCGCTATCTGATTGAGCGTTTGTGCGATCAGCCGGGCAATGCCCTGATTCTGGGGAAGACCCATTGCGTGTTCAACCCGGACAGTAACACCCAGGGGGGTAGCAGCACGCAACAGGGCATGAATCTGCCACAGAATTTTTCCCCCATCTACCGGATTTCCGTGCGCGTGAAGGGGCCACGAGGCACCGAGACCTATCTCCAGAGCACGTTTCTCAACCCCCATTAATGAACGAAACAATGAATAAAGGGAGGGAGTACCCATGATTCGAATAAAAGGCCTGTTGCAGCATGTCACCTGGATGGGTGCATTGGCAATTGTGACCATGATGCCCGTGCATGCCAGTGTCAGCTCGGTCGCCTTGTCCGACGTTCCAATTTTTTCCGGATCCAGTGTTCCTGGCAATTTGACATTGCCGCTGTCGGTTGAGTTTCCAACGGCACTCAGCGTTGCCAATCTGGGGGCCTATTCTGGTACAAGTATCTACTATGGCTACTTTGATCCAGAGAAGTGCTACAACTACGTGTACGATGCCAATCCGCCGCCAGATGGCATTGCTTCCAGCAACAGCTATTTTCAGCCGGCAGGCAAGGCGAATGCGGCCCACGAATGCACGGGTAAGTGGAGTGGTAACTTCATGAACTGGGCCACCATGCCGACTATTGACCCTTTCCGATGGGCATTGACTGGTGGCTACCGGGCAACCGACATACAAGGCATGACGATTCTGCAAAAGGGCTTTGCTTCGAACCAAGGAAGCGCTGGAAACTTTCCCAATCGCGGAACTTCGAGTCCTGGTACCAATAATCTACCTGTGGGTAGTGTGGCCAAAGTTTCACCATTTGGTGCGCAGTTGAATACTGCTATTTTTGGCCAAGGTGTGCGTATGTTGTTTACGAAGGATGGGTCAAATCCAAATGCTGGTGTTGCAATCGAGCATGGGACTCCCACAACCATCGTTTCAACCACTTACTTTGTGCAAGTGCGGGTTCGAGCCTGTGATCCATCGCCTGCCGCAGGTGGCCTGGAAAGCAATTGCGTAAAGTATGGCACTGATTACAAGCCAGAAGGCTTGATGCAAAAGTACTCCAACAAGATTCGCTACAGTGTGTTTGGCTATTTGATGCAAGGCGGTAATGTACGCGATGGCGGAGTGCTACGCGCCAAAATGGGCTATATCGGCCCTACCTATCCGACTATAGGCTCTGTCCCGGCGAGTAACCCGGTCGCTGAGTGGAGCGCAAGTACCGGCATCATGGCAACCAATCCAGACAGTGCTTTGGCGGCATCCACTACCGCCACTTTTACCGATAGTATCAAGCAGTCTGGAGCCATGAACTACTTGAACAAATTTGGCAATTTTGGACGCGCGTATGAAACTTACGACAACGTCAGTGAACTGTATTACGCGGCGATTCGGTATCTTCAAAACCAAGGCAATGTTCCAGAATGGACCAACAATGCAACGGGCTACCTTGATGGCTTTCCCGTTGCAACCAACTGGACTGATCCCATCACCCAATCTTGCCAAAAGAACTTTATCTTAGGTATCGGTGACGTAAATACGCACTTTGATAGCAATACCGGAGGTGGAACGCTCACGGATTCACAAGGCCCCTCAAAGCCTGCTGCGGTTGCAGCAGATACGCTGAATAAATCGGCAGCATGGACCTCACTGGTGGAAACGGCTGAGGGGTTGTCCAGAGGTGGGCGTTGGGGGAGCAGTCCTGGCTCGGAATATATGGCAGGTTTGGCATACGGTAACCATGTCAAAGATATGCGTCCGGATCTGCCTGGGAAACAAACCGTTTCCACTTATTGGCTGGACGTGATGGAGGGTCAGCTCACTCAAGATAGAAACCCGTACTGGCTGGCTGCCAAGTATGGTGGATTTACTGTGCCGGCAAGCAACAACTACGACCCCGCGACACCTGTAGGCTTGCCGAGCTTGATTGATAGTCAGTGGACCGATGGCGAAATCATCAACATGAATGGCACCAGTGAAAAGCGCCCGAGCAACTATTACTTGGCAGGCAAGGCGAGTCAGATGATTGCTGGCTTGAATCAGGCATTCAGCAGCATTGCCGCAGCGGTCAATGCATACACCACTGCTGTGATGCCGTCTTCCAATGTGGTTTCGGCAGGCGGTACTACGTCTTACGCTGCGAGTTATGGTAGCGAATCATGGTCGGGTACTGTAGGCGCCTCTACCTTGGTGGTCGGAGCGACTGGAACAACGCAGACGGGATTGTGGTCTACGGATACAACATTGGCGGCGCAGTTCAGCAGTGACGGTTGGAATACCAGCCGGGTTGTGATCACCTGGGACAAGGCGGTGAACAAGGCCGTCCCATTCCGCATTGGCAGCTTGTCATCGGGTCTGAAGACTGCGCTGGATACTACGGCTGTGGCAGGTGATGACTCTAGCAACTATCTGAATTATCTGCGGGGTGATAAGTCTAATGAAGTGGGAGCCTCCTCAGGTACGCATGTGTATCGCACCCGTACTGCGCCGTTGGGCGATATCGTGGATTCGAAAATTACCTTGTCTGCGACACCCAAAATGCAGTATCTGGATGCGAGCAATCCAGGCTATGCAGCATACAAGACAGCTAATGCATCGCGCACGCCTTTGGTGTTGTTTGGTGCCAATGACGGCATGCTGCATGCTTTGAATGGCAGCGCCACTGGAGCAGATGCAGGTAAAGAGGTGTTCGCCTATATCCCCGGTCTGACTTTTTATGGGCCAGACGGTACCAATGTCACTGATGCCAATATCAATGGCTTGGCGGCTATTGGTAATCCGAACTATGAGCACCGTTTTTATGTCGATGCCACCCCCCAGGTGTTCGATGTGGATTTTCAAAAAACGCAAGGCAGCACGCTGATTGCGCCTACCTGGAAGACATTGGCAGTGGGCGGTCTTGGCAAAGGTGGAAAAGGCTTTTACGCGATTGATATCACCAACCCTGGAGATTTCACTACTGAGGCAAGTGCCGCCGGCAAGGTGCTGTGGGAAATCAGCAATACCACGATGGGTTTTGAACACCTGGGCTATAGCTATGGCGCGCCTGTGATGGTCAAGACCGCAAAGTACGGCTGGACGTTGATTTTGACCTCTGGCTACAACAATGACGATGGGAACGGCTACCTGTTCCTGGTGAATCCGGCAACTGGCGCACTGCTGGACACCATCAGTACAGGTGCTGCAGCGCCTGGCATGGCCCAGGCTTCTGCGTTCATCGGCGCCTACACGGATGGAACGGCAGATGCTGTTTATGCAGGTGATTTGAATGGCCAACTCTGGCGCTTTGATTTGACTGCTTCGGGCTCAAGCACGTACCCTTCGCCTCAGCTGCTGTTTCAGACGGCTTCGCCAAGCGGCGGCGCTCAGCCCATCACCGTAGCTCCGATCCCAGAGGTTCACCCCAGGACATTGGAGCGCGTGGTGTTGTTCGGTACCGGAAAATTGCTCGATGGTTCGGATATGGCAATGTCGCAGGTCCAAAGCTTCTATGCAGTGACCGATGGCGATGGTAAAAAATTCAATACTGCCGTGACCTCGACCTTGCATCGCAGCGATCTGGTTGAACGCACCTCGCTGACCTCTCCTGTAGCAACCATGCCGACCACCGCGCGTGGCTGGTTCTACAACTTGGGAACCACCGACGGCACTGCTTGGCGCACGGTACTTACTGCTGCAGCGGCCAATGGAATTGCGGTGTTTACATCGACCTTGACCAATGGCGGCGACGGCTGTAGCTCATCAGGCTCAGGCAGGGCATATGGGGTGGACTTTTCAAATGGCAGCTCGGTACTGCAAGATCCTAACAATCCCAATAACGTGGTGGAGAGTTTGAGCCTCAGTGCTATACCAACGGACAATACGGTCATCAGCAAAGATGGTGAGACCACCGGGCTGGCTGGAGACGCTGCAGGCAATGTGGTTCAACTCAAGCTGAAATCCGCTACAGGCAGTGCGGTAAAACTGATCAATTGGCGGGAGGTGAATCCGGTAGATTGACGGTGCGCATGTATGCTCCAATGACAAAGGCCAAGCGCATTGCCGCTTGGCCTTTGTCATTGGAGCAGAGACTTAGTACTAGAAAGAAAGCCGAATCGAGAGCGCAACCCCGAGATAAAAGCCAATCTCGCTCACCTGCTCGATCGCTCCCAACCCATCGCCGGTAAAGCCTTGCAGGCGGCGATGGAACCACTGGCGCATCCATAGCGCGGCGGCGGCGCTCAAAGCCAATGCAGGTAGCAGGGCGGGCAGGCCTTGCCACCAGGCAACCAGCACTGCAGAAGGCAGCGCCCACAGCATGCAACTCACCAGACCCTTGCGGGTGATGAATTCGGCCAGCGGCTTGCTTTTGGATTTGGCGGTGTCGCCTACATGCGGCAGGCTGCGGACTACCAGCATGGGCCACAGCCGTGCAATGACGTGGGCGCCGATGAGCGCGGCCATTGCAAGGCTCAGGCTGTGGCTGGTCAGCAAGGCCAGCAGCGCCACTTTGCTCAGTACAGCCAGCAACATGGCCATGGCGCCATAGGCACCAATGCGCGAGTCTTTCATGATGTCCAGCGCGCGTTCGCGATCATGGCTGCCGCCCAGGCCGTCCACCACATCAGTCAGGCCATCTTCATGGAAGCAGCCGGTCAGCAGCACGGTCGCCAGGGTGCTGAAAATGGCGGCAACCAGGGGGCTGTAGGTGTTGCCAGCAGGCAGCAACTGGTCAAAGGCGGCCAGGATGCCCGCTGCCACCAGGCCCACGATCCAGCCTACACCGGGAAAATGCCCTGCGCTGGCGCGCAGCATTTCGGGGCTGTAGCCCACCCAGTTCGCCAGGCGGCCTGTGATAGGGATGCGGGTGAAGAACTGTACGGCCAGCAAAAAATGGCGAAGGGCTTGCATGTTGCTGTTTTTGCTATGCCGAAAATAGCATCCAACGACCTGTAGATGTGCGCTGGATGCCGATCTTATGATGAAGCCCTGAGGAACAGCTGGTAGGCCGGGTTATTCGTTTCTTCCACCCAGGGGTAGCCCAGGTTGTTCAAGAATTTCTCGAAGGCCTTGGAGTCGCTCTTGGGTACCTGCATGCCCACCAGAATGCGGCCATAGTCTGCGCCCTGGTTGCGGTAGTGGAACAGGGAGATGTTCCAGTTGGGCGCCATCAGGCTCAGAAACTTGAACAGCGCGCCGGGCCGCTCAGGAAAGATGAAACGCAGCAGGCGCTCATCCTTGGCGAGTGCTGAATGGCCACCCACCATGTGGCGTACATGCTCCTTGGCCAACTCGTCAAAGGTCAGATCCAGCGCCTCAAAGCCGTTTTTCTGGAAGTTACGGGTGATCTTCTCCGATTCACCCTTGCTGTTGGTCGAAATGCCGACGAACACATGGGCGCGACGGTCATCGCTGATCCGGTAGTTGAACTCGGTGACGCTGCGCGCACCGCCGGGCAGGTTACCCACCACTTCGCAGAAGTGCTTGAAGCTGCCCCGCTCCTCGGGAATGGTGACTGCAAGCAGCGCTTCCTTCTCTTCGCCCACATCGGCGCGCTCGGCCACGAAGCGCAGGCGGTCAAAGTTCATGTTGGCGCCGCTCAGAATCGCGGCATAGGTCTCGCCCTTGGTCTTGTGCTTGGCCACATACTGCTTGATGGCAGCGACCGCCATGGCGCCAGATGGCTCCACCACCGAGCGGGTATCGGCAAAAATGTCCTTGATGGCTGCACAGACGGCATCGGTGTCCACTGTGATGTATTCATCGACCAGGCTCGCGGCAACGCGGAAGGTTTCTTCACCCACCAGCTTGACGGCCGTGCCGTCGGCGAACAGGCCAACATCAGGCAGTGCAACACGCTTGCCTTCACGGGCTGACTGCACCATGGCGTCGGAGTCGTTCATCTGCACGCCGATGACTTTGATCTCAGGGCGTACGGCCTTGATGTAGTTGGCAACGCCGGCAATGAGCCCGCCCCCCCCAATCGGCACGAACACGGCATGGAGCTGTGACGAGCCGATTTTTTGCACCTGACGCATGATTTCCATTGCAATCGTGCCTTGCCCGGCGATGACATCGGGGTCGTCAAACGGGTGGACGAAGGTCAGATGCTGTTCCTTCTGCAGTTGGAGGGCGTGTTCGTAGGCATCGGAAAAGCTCTCGCCTGCCAGCACGGCTTCACCGCCCATGCTTTTGACAGCATCAACCTTGATCTGCGGGGTGGTTGCGGGCATCACGATCACCGCACGCACGCCCAGGCGGCTGGCGGACAGCGCCACACCCTGGGCATGGTTGCCCGCCGATGCGCAGATTACGCCGGCCTTGAGTTGCTCGGGTGAGAGCTGGGCCATCTTGTTGTAGGCCCCGCGCAGCTTGAAGCTGAACACTGGCTGCTGGTCTTCTCGCTTCAGGAGTACCTTGTTGTGCAGGCGACGGCTCAGGTTCTTGGCAGGGTCGAGATCGGATTCCACGGCGACGTCATAGACGCGCGCGGTCAGGATTTTCTTCAGGTAGTCGGCCGGCGTCAGCGCGGCAGCAGTCTTGGAGGGCATAGGAAATGCACGCTTGGGAAAATGGGCAACAGGACAGACAGGCAAACGGATCGGCCGGGTGCAGACAAAGGGTGTCTGCCGATGCGCTGACCCGAGGCGTCGCTTGTGGCTGCCTGGAGAGTGCCGGTGGACATTCAGCGAATCAATAGGGATCGCTGCACTATAACCGCTGGCGTGCCACACGGCGGCGCGGCGGCAGATTTGTCGCCGCGTGGATTGTTCGGCTGGTCTGGGTTCGTTGCTGGGATCGCCGAGGACTGACTGGACGCAGCTGTGTGCTTGGACGAAAGAATAAAAAAAGCCCCTGATATGAATCAGGGGCTTGAAACCACCATTGAGAGGTGGAGGAGACAACCAGCATGCTACATTCGTCAGCCCTTGCGGGGCGAAGACTGCGAAGAGCAGATGAACCAAGTATAGCGGCGATTCTGTTGCAATGCAGCAAAATTATGCCGACGGCTCATGTTTTTTCACAATCATGGCTATAGCCATCAATGGTTGGTGTGGGCAGCGCCGTTTCTGTCACACTGGCAGCCGTTGAATTTTGGAGAGATGCAATGGAATGCACAGTCACCTGGACAGGCGCAAGCGGTGCGCGATCAGGAATGGGTTTTGTCGCCGAAACCGGCAGTGGCCATGTGGTGGCCATGGACGGTGCGCCAGATGCGAACAATCCAGCCAATGGTGGTCAAAACCTGGCGGCGCGGCCCATGGAGTTGCTGCTTGCGGGTACGGGCGGTTGCACGGCTTACGACGTGGTCCTGATCTTGAAGCGTGGCCGCCATGATGTGAAGAACTGCACCGTCGCCTTGAAAGCGGAACGAGCAGACACCGAGCCCAAGGTCTTCACCAAGATCCACATGCAGTTCACGGTGACGGGCAAGGGCATACCGCCTGCAGCGGTGGAGCGAGCCATTGCCATGAGCCACGAAAAATACTGCTCGGCCAGCATCATGCTGAGCAAGACCGCCGAGATCACGACCGGTTTTGATCTGGTGGAAGCCTGATCGGGGCGAAAAAGGTCTCTGGCGCTTGACTGGCAAGCGTGGGCAGCTATCAAAAATTACAGAGTTGCCGGGTGTACTGCCCGGCAAATCCGTTTCATTGACACTCCGTGGCTATCAGGGAATTGGATCGCCGCAGGATGGCGGGGCCAACCTGTCTCAGGTGCAGCAGGCGCAAGGTCTATTAAGAATGCACTAGATATAGTGCGCGGTGGTTGTCATCACCTTGGCGGCCACTTGCATCAAAGCCTTGGCGGGAGGGGGAACGGGCACCGCTCCGGCGTTCACTGCGGCGGCTGCATGGCGCTCTTCGTCATCCTTCATCTGTGCAACCACGGCAAGCGACGCGGCATCCTGTGGCGGCAGGCGATCGATATGGGACTGTAAGTGAGTGGACACCTGGTTTTCGGTTTCTTCCACAAAACCCAGGCTGGCGCGGTCACTCACCTTGGCTGCCACGGTTCCGATCAGAAACGCGCCAGCAAACCACAGGGGATTCAGAATGCTGGGGCGTTCGCCAAGAGCCTGAAGGCGCTGATGGGTCCAAGCCAGGTGGTCCATCTCTTCTTGTGCCGCTTCCAGCAGATGTTCGCGCAGGCGTTCATCCTTGGTCACCATGGCCTGAGCCGTGTAGAGCGCCTGGGCGCAGACCTCTCCGACATGGTTCACACGCATATAGGCACCGGAGAGCTTTTTCTCTGCCGCACTCAGATCGGCCTCCTCGATGCCAGAGGCCGGCGAAGGCTGGCTGGCACGAGGTGTTGCAAACAGGGTACGGAGCGCGGTATCAGCGGCACAAAGAAGTCGGTCTTGCATAACTGCCAATGGTACCCACTACAATGGAGCTGCTGCAAACGGCTGGCATATTGCTCTCGCAAGGCCTTGTTTTGCGGCAAATTTTTTTGAAAAAAACAACGGCTGCTGACATTCGTTAAACGTTGCACACAAGCAACGATTTACACGGATTCGTCGTCCAAGTGGGGGAATTTGTTTGCGCAACCGACTGTGGTCTGTTGAAATAGAGATAACTTCCACACTAGGAGGTTGGCGCGGGAGCAGGTAGAAGTTGTGCAGATCCGTGAGGCTGACATCAACCCCCCCGTACCAGCGCCGTCTGTTAAACCTTGGAGTAACTCGCAATGAAAAAATCTCTTGTTGCCTTGGCAGTGCTGGCCGCTTCCGGCGCCGCAATGGCTCAATCTTCCGTGACCCTGTTCGGTATCGTTGACGCTGGCGTGACCTACGCTAAGACCAGCGGTGGCGACTCCGTGTACGGCCTGACCAACTCTGGTAACGCTACCAGCCGTCTGGGCTTCCGCGGCGTGGAAGACCTGGGTGGTGGTCTGAAGGCTGGCTTCTGGCTGGAAGGCGCTATTCAGAACGACTCCGGCACCGGAGCTGGCGGTGGCGCTTCGGGTCCTGGCTTCGAATTCAAGCGTCGCTCGACCGTGTCCCTGATGGGCAATTTCGGTGAAGTGCGTCTGGGTCGTGAACTGACCGCTGCTTACAACACCGTGAGCGCATACGACGTGTTCGGTCAAGTTGGTATCGGCCAACACTTCGGCTTCGGCGTGGCTGGTTCGCCTTTCCGCGTGTCGAACATGGTTTCGTACTACACCCCTGGCATGTCTGGCTTCAAGGCTGGCATTAACTACGGTTTCGGTGAAACCGCTGGCGACAGCTCGTTCGGCCGTTACATCGGTGGTTCTGTTGGCTATGACAACGGCCCTCTGAGCGTTGGCCTGGGTCTGGAACAACAAAACGACCCATCTGCTGCTTTCGACAAGGAGCAATCCCTGGGTCTGGGCGCTTCGTACAACTTCGGTGTTGTGAAGCTGGCTGGTCTGATCCGTCAACAACGTAACACCCCTGTTGGTGGTGGCGACAAGTGGAAGATGAACTCCGCTTCCCTGGGCGTGACCGCTCCTGTGGGCGCTGCTGGCGAAGTCCGTGCTGCTTACAACTACTACGACGTGAAGTCGGTGGACGGCAAGGCTCACCAACTGTCGCTGGGCTACGTGCACAACCTGTCCAAGCGCACCGCTCTGTACGGCACCTACGCTTTCCTGAAGAACCAAAAGTCTGAAACCTTCAGCGTCAGCGCTAACGGCCTGGGTATCGCTACCCCAGCTGGCGGCAAGAACCAAAACGCTCTGACCGTTGGTATCCGTCACGCTTTCTAATTGACTGCTGGGTTTCCCAGCTTCAATCTGAAAAGTCAGAAGCCCGTCGAAAGACGGGCTTTTTTATTTTGCACATGGCTCTTTGTGAGACAACATGGCTAGGTCGGCTGTTGGTGCATGCAGGCATTGGCTACCTGCTGCCCATGCTTGTTGTCAGTCTGGTTTTGTTGTCAATCTGTAGGGAATTGTCCTACAAATAGTCGACTCCCATGCAGGTGTTCGCGGGATATTGAGGAATATCTGAAACCGGTATCTGTCATTGTTTTCAATGCGGTGCGATAACAGGAATTCTGCGTGCGAAATGTTAGTGATTGCCATCTCTATTT
Organism: Comamonas sp. 4034; assembly: GCF_050434545.1. Taxonomy (NCBI): domain Bacteria; kingdom Pseudomonadati; phylum Pseudomonadota; class Betaproteobacteria; order Burkholderiales; family Comamonadaceae; genus Comamonas; species Comamonas sp. 4034. The sequence goes on from NZ_JBNDIT010000005.1 coordinate 86,994, forward strand.
GTGTTGCCAAATGGTGATTTTCATATTGAAAACATTCTTATGCAGTCTGTGAAATGAGGCATAGGCAACGTTTAACAGAAAACTCACAAATTTGACGATTTCCTACCCTGGGGGAAGCACCATGAGGCAGTTGAGTTCCTTGCGGCATAGTGGAACTCTTTTTTCTGCGAGACCTTATGAAACAGCCTTCTCTTGCTCTAGCTGCAATAGCGGTAGCCGCCGCCATGGCAACTGGTGTTGCCCAGGCCAAGTCTTTCAAATGGGCCAGCCAGGCCGATGTGGCCAGTTGGGATATCCACGCGCAAAACAACGGTCTGCATAACGCCATCCATCCTTACGTCTACGAAACTCTGGTTACCTATAACAGTAAAAATTTCCAGACCGAGCCGCTGTTGGCCACTTCGTGGAAAGAGGTGAATCCCAAGCAGATGCGCTTTAACCTGCGCACAGGCGTGAAGTTTCAGGATGGATCGGCTTTCACGGCAGACGATGCCGTGTTCTCCATCACCCGTGCGATGGGCAAGACATCCAACTATGGCCCCTTTGTGCAGGGCATCGAGAAGGTCGTTAAGGTGGATGATTCGACCATCGACATCTACATGGTCGATCCCAATCCGGTCTTGCTGCGCCAACTCACCGAACTGCGGATGATGAGCAAGGCCTGGGCTGAAAAGAACAAGTCCACAGAGCCGATGGACATCAAGAAGGCCGATGAGAACTTCGCGCACCGCAATGCCATGGGAACAGGCCCCTTCATCTTGGAGTCCTGGCAACCTGATGTGAAGATGGTGCTCAAGAAGAACCCCAACTGGTGGGGCAATATGCCGGGCAACGTGACAGCAATCACGTATACGCCGATCAAGTCGGCGGCCACCCGCATGGCGGCACTGCTCTCTGGTGAAGTGGACATGGTGCTGGACCCCACGCCACAGGATCTGAACCGCCTGCGTGCCAGCCCGGATCTGAAGATCCTCGAAGGCTTGGAAAACCGCACCATCTTCTTCGGCATGGACCAGTTCCGCGATGAGCTGCCAGGCTCCAGCGTCAAAGGCAAGAACCCACTCAAGGACCAGAAGGTCCGCCAGGCGCTCTACCAGGCCATTGACATCAATGCCATCACCAAGACCATTCTGCGTGGTCTGGGCAAGCCTACCGGCACCTTGGTGGCGCCCCAGGTCAATGGCTGGACCGAAGCGGTTGGAAAGCGCCTGCCCTATGACCAGGAGGTTTCCAGGAAGCTGCTGGCCGAGGCTGGCTACCCCAATGGTTTCGAGGTGGATTTTGCCTGCCCCAACAACCGCTATATCAGTGACGAGGCCATCTGCCAGTCGGTGACTGCCATGTGGGCCAAGGTTGGCGTCAAGGCCAAGCTGCGTACCCTGCCAATGGCCACCTATTTCCCTATGATTCAGCGCAATGAAGCCAGCATCTACATGCTGGGCTGGGGCGTACCGACATTCGATTCGCTCTACAGCCTGCAATCGCTGGTGCGCACGGTGGGCAAGGGTGGCGACGGCAATTACAACGTGGGCCGTTACAGCAACGAGCGCATGGACTATCTGGTGGATCGCGTGAAGACGGAAACCGACCAGCCCGTGCGCACGCGCATGCTGACCGAAGGTCTGCAGCTGTCGAACGACACCGTATCCCACCTACCGCTGTATGACCAGATGATCCCCTGGGCGATGAAGAAGAACATCGACATGGTGCACCGTGCGGACAACCGTGTGGACATCAAGCTGGTGACCATCAACTGATAGAGAACTTTGGCCTTGTGTCCGGTGCCGCTGGCGGCACCGGGCTATTTAAGAGATAGCGGGTTAGGCAAACAGGACGGGCGCAAACCGTTGATTTGCCATTGAAGAGAGTCAGCTATGTTTGCATTCATATTGCGCCGATTGATACAGGCGGTGATCGTGATGGTCGCCGTGGCGTTCATTTCTTTCATGCTGTTCCAGTACGTGGGTGATCCGGTCACCTTCCTGCTGGGGCAAGACGCAACTCCCGATCAGATTGCCGAGTTGCGCAAGGCCCTGGGGCTGGACCAGCCGTTCTTCGTGCAGTTCTGGCATTTTCTGGTCAATGCTGCTCAGGGGGAGTTTGGCATCAGCCTCCGCCAGGGTGCTAAGGTGTCTTCGCTCATTGCCGAACGTTTTCCGGCTACCTTTGAGCTCGCCATGGTCGCCGCCGTGCTGGCTTTGGTCATCGGTGTGCCGATGGGGGTGTATGCGGCACTCAAGCGTGGCACGTTCATGAGCCAGATGTTCATGACCCTGTCCCTGCTGGGGGTCTCGCTGCCCACTTTCCTGATCGGTATCCTCTTGATCCTGATCTTCTCGGTGCACCTGGGTTGGTTCCCAAGCTTTGGCCGCGGAACGACTACGCAGCTGGGTTTCTGGAGCACCGGGCTGCTCAGCGCCAAGGGCTGGCACCACATCGTTCTGCCGGCCATCACCCTGGCTATTTTCCAGCTCACCTTGATCATGCGCCTGGTGCGTGCCGAGATGCTGGAGGTGCTGCGCACCGATTACATCAAGTTTGCCAAGGCGCGCGGCCTGACCAATCGCACCATCTACTTTGGCCATGCACTCAAGAACACGCTGGTACCGGTCATGACCATTACCGGTCTGCAGCTGGGCGGCCTGATTGCCTTTGCCATCATCACGGAGACCGTGTTCCAGTGGCCGGGGATGGGGCTGTTGTTCATCCAGGCGGTGACGTTTGCCGACATTCCCGTGATGGCGGCATACCTGTGTCTGATCGCGCTGATCTTCGTGGTCATCAATCTGATTGTGGATTTGCTGTATTTCGTGGTCGACCCGCGCCTGCGCGTCGAAAAGTCGGGAGGACACTGACATGCAGCGTCTTCCATACAGCGCCAGTTCGCGGGCGTTTTCTCATCTGGCGCAGATTCACCCTGAGCTCACGGCGTTTCGCCGCGATCTGCATGCCAACCCAGAACTTGGCTTTGAAGAAAAATACACCGCAGCCCGCGTGGCAGAGGCACTGCGTCTGTGCGGTGTTGACGAAATCCACCAGGGGATCGGCAAGACCGGTGTGGTGGGGGTCATCCGTGGCAAGAAGCATGCGAGCCGACGCATGATTGGCTTGCGTGCCGACATGGACGCGCTGCCCATCACCGAACAGGGCAACTGCAGCTGGAAATCAGGCAAACAAGGCCTGATGCATGCCTGCGGCCATGATGGCCATACCGCCATGCTGGTGGGTGCTGCGCGCTATCTGGCTGAAACCCGCAATTTTGATGGCAGCGCCGTGCTCATCTTTCAGCCGGGAGAAGAAGGTTACGCCGGCGCGCGTGAAATGATCCAGGATGGGCTGTTCGAGCAATTCCCGGTGGAATCCATCTATGCCATGCACAACTGGCCTGCCATGCGCCAGGGCACGATTGGCATCAACCCGGGTGCAATGATGGCGGCGGCCGACCGCATCCAGATCAATGTGGCTGGAAAAGGTGGCCATGGCGCGCATCCTTACCAGACCAATGATGTGGTGCTGGCTTCTGCACACCTGATCACTGCCATCCAGTCCATCGTGTCGCGCAACGTGCGTGCCATTGATGCTGCGGTTGTCAGTATCTGCGCAGTGCAGTCGGGCGACCTGGGCGCCTTCAGCGTCACGCCAGGCTCTGCCACTCTGGTGGGCACGGTGCGCACCTTCAACCCCGATGTGCAGAATCTGGTGGAGCGCCGGTTGGGCGAGCTGTGCCAGGCCGTAGGGCTTGCTTTTGGCGTGACGGCGCAGCTTCAGTATGAGCGCTCGTACCCGGCCACCATCAACACACCCGATGAAGCCTTGTTTGCTGGCGATGTGGCAGCCGAGCTGGTCGGCGAGGCTCAGGTCGTGCGCAACATGGACCCCAGCATGGGCGCGGAGGATTTTTCCTTCATGCTGCAGCACAAGCCTGGTGCATATCTGCGCCTGGGCCAGGCGGTCGGTGACGACATCATCCCACTGCACAACAACCGCTACGACTTCAATGACGATGTGCTACCCCTCGGGGCCGCGCTGCACGCCGGCATTGTGGAGCGTGGTATGCCACTTGCTTCGGTCTGAAGCTTGTCCAACGAGAGCCGGCCACGAGTCGGCATTCACAAGGGGTAGATGATGAAACATGCAATGCACAAGACCTTGGTGGTGGCCATGCTGGCTGCTGGCTGCATGCTGGCGGGGGCGCAGACGGTACGCATTGGCGCCCAGGGCGATGCTTTGTCGATGGACCCGCATTCCTTCAATGAAACCGTGCAATTGAGCGTGACGGGCAACGTCTATGAGCCACTGGCCGGGCGCAACAAGGATCTGAGCCTTCGCCCGGTGCTGGCCACCAAGTGGGAGCAGACATCGCCGACAGTCTGGCGCTTCACCCTGCGCAAGGGCGTTCAGTTCCATGATGGCACGCCGTTCACGGCAGACGATGTGGTCTTCTCGATGATGCGCACGCAGTTGGAAGGCTCGGACATGAAGACCTATACCAACGCCATCAAGGAGACGCGCAAGATCGATGACTACACCGTCGAGATCGAGTCCAAGGAGCCCGCCCCCATCCTGCCCAGCATGATCTCGCAGGTCTACATCATGAGCAAGAAGTGGACGGAGGCGAACAACGCGGTCAACCCCGTCGACCGCCGCAAGGGTATTGAGAACGCGGCTTCCTTCAAGGCCAATGGCACGGGCCCTTTCCGTGTACGCGAGCGACAGCCCAATGTGCGCACCGTGTTCAGCCGCAGTGGTAACTACTGGGACAAGGTGGATGGCAATGTGCAGGAGGTGGTCTATACGCCGGTTGCCAACGATGCCACGCGTGTCGCGGCCTTGCTGTCCGGCCAGGTCGATGTGATCGACCCGGTGCCGGTGCAGGACATTGACCGCGTCAACAACACCGGCGGCACGCGGGTGGTCTCCGGGCCGGAGTTGCGTGCCATCTTCATGGGCATGGACCACAAGCGCGATGAGCTGCTCAACTCCAGCGTCAAGGGCAAAAATCCGTTCAAGGACAAGCGCGTTCGCCAGGCCTTCTACCAGGCTATCGATATCGAGGGTCTGCACAAGCAGGTGATGCGTGGTGCCTCCGGCAACCTGGCCACCTTGATCGGCAAGGGCGTCAATGGCTATACCGACGACATCAAGCGCCTGCCATATGACCCGGCTGCCGCCAAGAAGCTGTTGGCCGATGCGGGCTATCCCGATGGCTTCGAGGTGACGCTCAACTGCTCGAATGATCGCTACATCAATGACAGTCGTATCTGCCAGGCGGTATCGGCCAACCTCGCCAAGATTGGCGTCAAGGTGCAGCTCAACGCAGAAACCAAGGGAACCTATTTCCCGCGCATCATGCGCCACGAAACGGCGTTCTACATCCTTGGCTGGACGCCGTCGACCTATGACGCGCACAACCCGCTGCTGGCCCTGATGAACTGCAACGATGGCAAGGGCGCAGGGGCGTTCAACTACGGTAACTACTGCAACCCCAAGGTGGACGCGCTGACCCGGCAGGTGCAGTCGGAGACAGATACGGCCAAGCGCAATGCGCAGATCCAGGAGGCGCTGAAGATCGTTGCTGACGATGTCGGCTACCTGCCGCTGCACCAGCAGTACATGAACTGGGGTGTGAGCAAGAACGTGGAGCTGGTGCAGATGGCCGATGGCTTCATGCCCTTCAAATGGATGACGGTGAAGAAATAAGCAGTGATGGACCGGTGCTGCCAGGCCATGACCGGCAGTGCCACCATAGATGAGAGAAATATCGATGACGACGAAAAACCGACTCAAACGCTGGCTCGATAGCGATGTGGGCTACAGCTTCCGAAAATCGCCGATGGCGATCGTGGCAGCCATCATTGCAGCCATCTGCGTGTTCTGCGCGATTTTTGCCAACTGGGTGGCTCCGCACAACCCATTTGACTTGACCACCCTGGAGCTCAGTGACGCCCGCATTCCACCCGTGTGGAGCGAGGAGGGCAGCTGGAAGTACATCCTGGGCACGGATGACCAGGGCCGGGATATTCTTTCTGCGCTGATGTACGGCGCGCGCATCTCGCTGATCGTGGGCCTGGCATCGGTGGCGCTATCGGTCGTTGTCGGAGTGGCTCTGGGTTTGCTGGCGGGCTTCAAGGGGGGCTGGATCGATTCGGTGCTGATGCGCCTGTGCGATGTGATGCTGTCTTTCCCTGCCATTCTGGTGGCATTGCTGATTGCAGGTGTGGGGCGTGCGCTGTTTCCCAACGCCAATGAATCGCTGGCCTTTGGCGTGCTGATCATCTCGATATCACTGACGGGTTGGGTGCAGTATGCGCGCACGGTGCGCGGCTCCACGATGGTGGAGCGCAACAAGGAATACGTGCAGGCTGCCAGAGTGACCGGCGTGGCGCCGCTGCGCATCATGATCAAGCATGTGCTGCCCAATGTGCTGGGTCCTGTGATGGTGCTGGCCACGATCCAGGTAGCTACGGCCATCATTACTGAAGCCACGCTTTCATTCCTGGGTGTGGGCGCACCTCCCACATCACCGTCGCTCGGCACCCTGATCCGTGTGGGCAATGATTACCTGTTCTCTGGCGAATGGTGGATCACCATCTTCCCGGGCCTGATGCTGGTGCTGATCGCGCTGTCGGTCAACCTGCTGGGCGACTGGCTGCGCGATGCGCTCAACCCGCGCCTGCGCTGATGGTGCAATCACAAGACGAAGAAGGACGAACCACGATGTCGTTGTTGGAAGTTAAGAATTTGGTGGTCGAGTTCCCCAATCGCCATGGTGTATTGCGGGCTCTGGACAATATTTCGTTCTCCATTGCTCCCGGAGAAATCCTGGGTGTGGTGGGTGAATCGGGCGCGGGCAAGTCGCTCACTGGCGCCTCGATCATTGGCTTGCTGGAGCCGCCGGGCCATGTGGCCTCGGGTGAGATCGTGCTGGAGGGCGAACGTATCGATCATCTGCCGCCTGAGAAGATGCGCCATATCCGTGGCCGTCGCATTGGCGCGATCTTTCAGGATCCACTGACCTCGCTGAACCCGCTCTACACGGTGGGGCGCCAGTTGATCGAGACCATCCAGACCCATCTCAAGCTGTCGGACAAGGATGCGCGCGAGCGTGCGATCCAGCTGCTCAGGGACACCGGCATTCCGGCGGCGGAGGAGCGTGTTGACCACTACCCGCACCAGTTCTCCGGCGGCATGCGCCAACGTGTGGTGATTGCACTGGCGCTGGCTGCCGAGCCCAAGCTGATTGTGGCCGACGAGCCCACCACGGCGCTCGACGTGTCGATCCAGGCGCAGATCATCACCTTGCTCAAGAATATCTGCCGCACGCGCGGTGCTGCCGTCATGCTCATCACCCACGATATGGGGGTGATTGCCGAGACCTGTGACCGCGTGGCCGTCATGTATGCCGGCCGCATTGCGGAAATCGGCCCGGTGCATGAGGTCATCAACCATCCTGCACATCCCTATACGCGTGGCCTGATGGCCTCGATTCCGGATATGGAGGCAGACCGTGAGCGTCTGAACCAGATCGATGGCGCCATGCCGCGCCTCAATGCCATTCCCAAGGGCTGTGCATTCAACCCGCGCTGCACCAAGGTGTTCGACCGCTGTATGGAGCAGCGCCCCGACCTGATGGCGGCAGGGGCTACGCAGGCCGCATGCTGGTTGCATGCAGCAGACAATCGGCCGGGTGTGGCAGCGACGGAGGAAACGGTATGAGCGAGGTGGCGACGATGGAAAAAAACACTGCAACCGGTACGGCGGCGGGCTCGGCTGGACGTGGGCCTTTGGTGCAGGCACGCGACCTGGCAAAGACTTTTGATGTGTCGGCCCCGTGGCTCAACCGCGTGCTGGAACGCAAGCCGCGTAGCCTGCTGCGTGCTGTGGACGGGGTGAGCTTCGATATCGAGAAAGGCAAGACGCTCGCCTTGGTGGGCGAATCGGGCTGCGGCAAAAGCACCGTGGCGCGCCTGCTGGTGGGCCTGTATGGCCCCACGCGTGGCACCTTCACCTTTGACGGCCAGGATGCACACGCGGCGTTCAAGGACCCGAACGCAAGAGCCATGCGCCGACGCGTGCAGATGATCTTTCAGGACCCGTATGCCAGCCTGAACCCCCGCTGGTCGGTCGAGCAGATCATCGGCGAGCCTCTCAAGGAGCACGGCCTGATCACCAATACCGAGCAGCTCAAAGCCCGCGTGGCGGAGTTGCTGGTGCAGGTGGGTCTGGCTCCCATGGACATGCTCAAGTACCCGCACCAGTTCTCGGGCGGGCAGCGCCAGCGTATTTCGATTGCGCGCGCCCTCGCGACCGAGCCGGAGTTCCTGGTCTGCGACGAGCCGACATCGGCGCTGGACGTATCGGTGCAGGCGCAGGTACTCAACATCATGAAGGACCTGCAGAAAAAGCGCAGCCTCACGTACCTGTTCATCTCGCACAACCTGGCGGTGGTGCGCCATGTGAGTGACCAGGTTGGCGTGATGTATCTGGGCCGTCTGGTGGAATTGGCTGACAAGCAGACCCTGTTTGCCAAGCCGCGTCACCCCTATACGCGCATGCTGCTCGACGCCATTCCCAAGATGCACGATACCGGCAAGGCGCGTACCCCTGTGCAGGGCGAGGTGCCCAATCCGTTGAATCCTCCGACCGGCTGCGCCTTCAATCCGCGTTGCCCACTGGCCAATGATCGCTGCCGCAATGAGCGTCCTCAACTGTTGGATGATGATGGAGTGAAGGTGGCGTGCCACGCCGTGGAGGAAAAGCGCATTCCCGTCATTGCCGCTTAAGCAGATGCTCTCTTGAAAGGCCGGCAGCGTGCATGCCGGTTTTTTTACGCCCGGATTTGAAGAGGACGGGCCTTCTCTTGCCTATGAACGGATGAAGATACGTTGACGCCTTGTGCCTTGCGGGATTCATACGCACGTCATCGAACTGCCAAACCATGGAGTCCTTTCTTGAAACGGAGATGGGCATGGCAGCAGTGTGGATGCGAGAGGGTGCGCGTCAGGCGATGTATTGGGCGGTGTGCGGCGTGTCTGCTGCCGTGCTGGTTGCCTGTGGAGGAGGCGGCTCGGACGATGGCGCAAAAGACGATGTACTGACCATTCTGCATGTCAACGACCATCACTCCACGTTGGCCAGCAAGACTGCGACCTTGCAATTGCCTGTAGATGGCAAGACGACGGCAGTCACCGTCAATGCTGCGGGCTTTCCGCGGGTGACCGCCGCCATCGAGGAGCTGGCCGCCCAATCAGGCAATGTACTTAAGCTGCATGCGGGCGATGCAATCACCGGCACCTTGTACTTCAACCGTGCGGGCGCGGATGGCGAGGCCGACATGGCGATGCTCAATACGGTGTGCTTTGATGCCTATACGCTCGGCAACCATGAATTCGACAAGGGAGATACCGGTCTCAAGGGCATTCTCGACCGACTCAAGAGCGGTAGCTGCAACACCAGCGTACTCAGTGCCAATGTACAGTTCGGCGCCAATTCGGCATTGAATCCGAGTCGCGCACCCAATATGGTGCGCCCCTCCACTGTGATGGAGCGTGGCGGCAACAAGATCGGTATCGTGGGGCTGACGATTGCCCAGAAGACCAAGGCCTCGTCCAGCCCCGACAAGGACACGATGTTTGAAGATGAAGCCACGGCGGCGCAGCGCGAGATTGACAAGCTGCAGGCCCAGGGCGTCAAACGCATCGTGCTGCTCAGCCACATCGGCTACGACAATGACAGGGAACTGGCCCGCAAGCTGCGTGGTGTGGATGTGATCGTGGGTGGCGATTCTCACACCTTGCTGGGACCAGAGGCGGTGAAGACTCTCGGTGTGGGCTCTCCCGCGGGCGCGTATCCGACCGGCACTACCGACAAGGACGGCAAACCCGTGTGCATCGTGCAGGCCTGGGAATATTCGCAGGTGGTGGGTGAGCTCAAGGTCAAGTTCAACAAAGATGGTGAGGTCAGCGAATGCAAGGGAACGCCCCATGTGCTGATCGGTGACAAGTTCCAGATTGGCGGCCAGGATGTTACGGAGGCGCAGCGCAGTGCCATTGTGAACAGCGTCAATGCCGCGGGATTTCTGAGGATGACGGCGCCGTCTGCCAAGGCCCAGGCAGTGCTACAAGCTTTCACCGACAAGGTTGCCAGCTTCAACACCACCAAGGTGGCAGTGGCCCCGCAGGAGCTGTGCTCGCGCCGGGTGCCCGGTGGTGAAGGCACCATGGACTACAGTCGCTCCAGCGCCGCGTGCAATGCCGAAGGCGGTGTCAGCTTGCGTGGCGGAGATATCCAGCAGCTGGTGGCGCAGGCGTATCTGGAAGTGGCCAACGCCAAATATGGTGGCGCCGATATCTCTCTGCAAAGCGGTGGTGGGGTGCGCATTCCCTTGAGCGGAGAAGTCACTGCTGCCAACGTCATCCAGGTGCTGCCTTTTGGCAATATGTTGTACCGCTTGAATGTGACCGGCGCAGAGGTGAAGAACATGCTGGAAGACGGGCTGGAGGCGGTCTAAGGCGCTGGCGGCACCACGGGTCCCTACCCTTACACGGGTGGCCTGCGTTTTGATGTGAATGCCGCATCGGCCTTTGGCAGCCGTGTTTCGGGCATCGAAGTGCGAGACGCCTTGACCGGCCAGTGGGCCTCTCTGGACCAGGGCAAGACCTATCGGCTCTTCGTGCTGAGCTTCAATGCCAATGGGGGTGATGGCTACAAGACATTGGCATCGGTTCCAGCTGAGCGCCGCCTGGACATTGGCGTGCTCGATGCCGACGTGCTATTCAATTACATCGAGTCTCAGGCCAAGGATGCTGCGACAGACCTGCCGGTGCTCAAACGTCTGCCCACGGATCTGTACAGCACCAAATCCTTTGCAGGTGGCCGTTGAGTAGTTGATGGTGCAAAGCAAAATGGGCAGCTGGTGCTGCCCATTCTTTCGCCCAGGACCTGGCGGCCAGCCTTTGCGCCGAGTGGCTTCCGCTGTGGCCAAGGCGCTGCATCATGTATAGCGCTTGGCGCGCAGGTTGTCCTTCATCTGTAGCAGCACGGGTTGCAGCGGCTCACCAATGCGCAGGGCTACACCGGTGGCAAGCACATCGATGATCAGCAGGTGCAGCAGGCGTGAAACCATGGGGCTGTATCGATCGTAGCCCTCGGGGTGGTCGGCGGCAAGGTGAATGTCGGCAGCACGCGCGAGCGGCGAGCCGCTGGCGGTAATGGCGATGGTGGTGGCGCCATTGCGTTTGGCGATGTCTGTGGCGTCCATCAGATCGCGGGTGCGGCCCGAGTTGGAAATCACGATGGCGCAGTCTCCGGCACCCAGCATGGTGGCGCTCATCACCTGCATGTGGCCGTCGCTGGTGGCAAGGCTGGTCACGCCCAGGCGAAAGAATTTGTGCTGCCCGTCCTGCGCCACGATGCCGGAGTTGCCCACTCCATAGAACTCGATGCGCTTGCCTGCTCGCCAGGTCGCGACGATGGCGGTGGCTGCCGCCTCCAGCGCCGTGGTGCTGGCGGCATTGCGGTAGGCCAGAAAAGCGGCTACCGAGTTGTCAACCACCTTTACCAGTACATCGCTGGTCTTGTCATCGGCATCCACGCTGCGATGGATGAAGGGCACGCCTTCGCTCACGCTGCCAGCAAGCTTGAGCTTGAAATCTGCCAGCCCGTCATAGCCCATGCTGCGGCAAAATCGCACCACGGTAGGCTTGCTGACATGGGAGCGATCAGCCAGCTCGCGCACCGGCAGCGATGCGAACGCGCGCGGGTCGGCCAGTACCAGGCGTGCCACGCGCTGTTCGGCCGGGGCCAGCGAGGGCAGGGAGGCGGTTATGCGATCCAGCATCTTTACAGTTCCTCCATCCAGCTATGGCCATCGCGTGCCACCAATGCGCTGGCAGCACCGGGGCCCCAACTGCCTGCCGCGTAGGGCCGTGGCCCTTCTCCGTTGGCGTTGGCCTGCTGCCAGTTCTCCAGGATCGGCTCTACCCATTGCCAGGCCGCTTCCTGCTCGTCTGCGCGAACGAACAGGTTCAGGCGCCCGGCGATTACATCAAGCAGCAGGCGCTCGTAAGCGCCGACCCGCTCGCTGCCAAAGCGCTGGTCAAAATCGAGGTCGAGCGCAGCGGGGGAAAGCGTCTGAACGCCTCCGGCATCGTCCTGGCTTTGCGCTGCCGCCATCAGGTGCAGGGTCAAGCCGTCCTTGGGCTGGAGGTGGATGACCAGGCGGTTGGCCGCGCCCATGGGCGTGCGGTAGATGGCGTGGGGCACCTGACGGAAATGCACCACGATGGAGGCCTCCCGGCCCGCCAGTCGCTTGCCGGTACGGATGAAGAACGGCACGCCGGCCCAGCGCCAGTTGCTGATTTCGGTGCGTAGCGCCACAAAGGTTTCTGTCTGGCTGTGGGGCGCAACGCCAGTTTCCTGCCGGTAACCGGGGACGGGCTGGCCCTTGATCTGGCCGGGCGCGTACTGGCCGCGCACCACATCACGGCTGAGCGTCTCGGGCGTCCAGCGCTTGAGCGATTGCAACACCTTGAGCTTTTCATTGCGTATCGCATCGGCATCGGCGCTGATGGGCGGCTCCATGCCTATTGCGCACAGCAGTTGCAGCGCATGGTTCTGCACCATGTCGCGCAGTGCTCCGGTGGTGTCGTAGAACTCGCCGCGCTTTTCCACGCCCAACTGCTCGGCCATCGTGATCTCGATGCTGGCGATGTTCTCGCGCCGCCACAGCGGCTCGAAAATCGTGTTGCCAAAGCGCAATGCCAGCAGGTTCTGTACCGACGGCTTGCCCAGGTAGTGGTCGATACGGAAGATCTGGGCCTCGTCGAATACCTGCCGCACTGCGGCATTGATGGCCATGTTCGATGGCAGATCGTGGCCCAGCGGCTTTTCCAGCACCACACGCGTGTGCGGCGTGTTCAGTCCACAGGCACCCAATTGCTCGACGACGGTGGAAAACAGTGAAGGCGCCGTTGCCAGGTACATCACCACCGTATCGGCCTTGCGCTGCAAAAGCAGATCGCGCAGCGCTGCGTAGTCGCCCGGGTGCGACAAATCCATGCGCTGGTAGCGCAATAGCTGCGCGAACTGCGCGAACTCACCGTTGTTGGGGCGCTTGTCGGCCTCCACCTCGGCCAGGCGCTGGGCAATCAGCGCACGGTATTCGTCATCGGACATCTCGTTGCGGCCGACGCCAATGATGCGGCCGTCTGCTGGCAAGCTGCCATGCCGAAAGGATTGGAACAGTGCGGGCAGCAGTTTTCGCCATGCCAGATCACCGGTGCCACCAAACAAAACCAGATCAAAGCTCATGAAACTTCCTGAACATTAAGGCGGTTATTAATGTAACTTAGTTTCATTGATCGGTGGAAGCCCTCAGGCGAATGAAGCGTCGCTTTTTGAAATATGTCAGTTTGATGACGATAATCGACAGCGACAATCGAGCAATTAATACATTTATCCGGCAAGGAGAAAACTATGCAGCGTTGGTTGATAGGTGGCGCGTTGGTGGCCGCAGCGTGGGGAGCGCAAGCCCAGGGGCAAGTCAATGTGATCTGCTCGGTGCAGGCCGAATGGTGCAACACCATGGCCACGGTCTATACCAAGACGACGGGTGTCAAGGTCAACATCACGCAAAAGGGCTCGGGCGAGGCGCTGGCACAGCTCAATGCCGAAAAGGCCAATCCCAAGACCGACCTGTGGTTTGGCGGTACCGGCGACACGCATTTGCAGGCAGCCGAGATGGGCCTGACCCTGGAATACAAATCGCCGCTGCTCAAGGAGCTGTACCCCTGGGCGGTTCGCCAGGCAGAAGATTCCAAGTTCCGCACTGTGGGCGTTTACCTGGGCCCTCTGGGCTTTGGTTTCAACAAGGAACTGCTGGCCAAGAAAAAGGTGGCAGCGCCTGCCTCGTGGGCTGATTTGATCAAGCCCGAGTACAAGGGCGAGGTGCAGATGGCCAACCCCGCCAGCAGCGGCACCGCCTATACGGTGATTGCCACCCTGGTGCAGATCATGGGTGAGGACAAGGCCTTCGATTACCTGCGCGCGCTCAACAAGAACATCTCCACCTATACCCGTGCAGGCACGGCGCCGGTCAAGGCGGTGGCGCGGGGCGAGACCATGGTGTCGATCAGTTTTGTGCATGATGTGACCACCGAGGCCGTACATGGCTTTCCGGTTGATTCCAACACCCCTGCCGAAGGTACGGGGGCAGAAATCGGCTCCATGAGCATTGTCAAGCACGGCCCTAACACTGCAAACGCCAAGGCGTTCTATGAATGGGCGCTGACGCCGGGCGGCCAGCAATTCGGTCTGGCGGCCAAACAGTACCAACTGCCCAGCAACAAGAATGTGCCCAAGGACCCGCGTGTCGTTGATCCCGCCAAGATGAAGCTGATCAACTACGACTATGCGAAGTACGGTGCCAGCGCCGAGCGCCGCCGCCTGATTTCGAAGTGGGAAAAAGAAGTTCAGGACTCCAAGTAAAACAGGTCTTAGCGCCCGTCATCCGGGCGGAGAAAGCAATGAATGCAGTAGCAAAAATGCCGGTGCCATCACCGGCAATACGCCCTGCACGCAAGGCCCAGGGCGCCAACCAGGCGCTCTGGGCCTGGGTGTTGTTAGGGCTGGCAGCCTATGTGGTGCTGCCGTGGTATGCCATTCAGGATGCCAACGGGCTTGCCAAGGTCGCTGATGTGTTCAGCGACGAATCGGCGGGCAATGGACTGATGCAGGCCTTGCAATGGGGCAGGGGTTGGCTGTGGGGCGGCGTAGCCGGATTGGCTCTGGCAGCGGTGGCGGCCGGCATGCCTGCGGGCAAAAAGCAGGGTGGGGTTCTGCTGCTGGGTGGTGCGCTGGGTTTGCTGGCCTTGCTCGGCAGCGGTTTTTCCATTGGCGCGCGCGGCTGGTCGTACGAATGGATGAACCAGGCCTGGGGCGAGCTGGATGTGCGCCAATTCGGCTTCGGTTGGGGGGCATTTGTCGTGCTCACCAGCCTGATGGTTCTGTTCGCCTTCGGTCTGGCGCGACGCGGGTTCTTCAAGGGCGATCTGTTCGTCGCGGCAGCCGTGGTGGGCTGCGCGAGTCTGCTGGCGCTTTTCATCGTCTACCCGGTCACCAAGGCGCTCGCTGGTGCCTTCTTCACCGAAGACAACCAATTGCAGTGGACCGCCATCATCGGCCGCGTCTTCAACGAACGCAATTTCGGGCTGGCCTGCATCAGCGATGGCAAGCGCTGCGGTGTGGCCTGGAACACCTTGTTCATCGGCCTGATGACGGCTGCCAGCACCACCTTCCTGGGGACCTTGATGGCGCTGATGGCCGAGCGTTCAGGCCGCAAGGGCAGCAAGGCGCTGAATGTGCTGGCGCTGCTGCCCATCATCACACCGCCGTTTGTCGTGGGCCTGGGCCTGATTCTGCTGTTTGGCCGCGCGGGCATCGTCAATGCAGCGCTTGAGTCCTGGTTCGGCATCGAGCCGACGCGTTGGTTCTATGGCTGGTTTGGCGTGTGGGTGTCGCAGACCTTCGCGTTCACGCCGATTGCCTTCATGATCATGCGCAGCGTGGTGCAAGGTGTGGCACCCAGCATGGAAGAGGCAGCGCAAACGCTGCGCGCCAGCCCGGTGCAGACTTTCTGGACGATCACCTTGCCGCTGCTCAAGCCGGGTCTTGCCAATGCGTTCCTGGTCGGCTTTATCGAAAGCATGGCCGATTTCGGCAACCCGATTGTGGTGGGCGGTCAGTTTGCGGTGCTTTCCACCGAAATCTTCTTCTCCATTGTTGGTGCGCAGTACGACCAGGGGCGTGCCGCGTCACTCGCCTGGATCCTGATGGTATTTGCGCTGGGCGTTTTCATGCTGCAACGCAAGGTACTGGGCAGCAAGAGCTACACCACGGTATCTGGCAAGGGCGATGCGGGCATTCCCATGCCGCTGTCGACTGGCATTCGTCGTGCGGTATACGGTATTGCAGTGCCATGGATGCTGTTCACCCTGGTGGTGTATACGTTCGCGTTTGCCGGTGGCTTTGTGCAGACCTGGGGGCGCGACTACACGCCAACCCTGAACCATTTCCGCTCGGCTTTTGCGCTGGAGTGGGGGCAGTTTGGCATCGTGTGGGCGGGCACGGCCTGGAACTCGTTCTTCACCACCATCAAGCTCGCCGCCATTTCGGCGCCAATGACCGCTACGGTTGGGTTGCTCATTGCGTGGCTCCTGGCGCGTACCGAGTTCAAGGGCCAGAGCGCGTTTGAGTTCTCGGCGCTGCTGGCCTTTGCCATCCCTGGCACGGTGCTGGGCGTGAGCTATATCCTGGCCTTCAATGTCCCACCTTTTGAGCTGACGGGAACCTCGCTCATCATCATTCTGTGCTTCATGTTCCGCAACCTGCCCGTTGGCGTGCGCGCGGGGACTGCGGCGTTCAAGCAACTGGACAAATCGCTGGATGAAGCCTCGATGATGCTGCGCGCAGGCAGTGTGCAGACCTTGCGCCATGTGGTGCTGCCGCTGCTCAAGCCCGCCTTGGTGACGGCGCTGGTCTACAGCTTTGTGCGGGCGATCACGACGGTGAGCGCGGTGATCTTTCTGGTCACCGCCGAGAACGAATTGGCAACCACCTACATCATCGGCCGCGTCGGCAATGGCGACTATGGCATTGCGCTGGCCTACTGCACGGTGCTGATCGTGCTGATGTCTTTGGTAACGGCGGCCATCCAGTGGCTGGTGGGAGAGCGTTCGCTGGGCCGCCGCAAGGCCAAGGCTGCAGCAGGAACGCAGGGAGTGCATTGATATGAGCGGTATTGTTTTTGAAAATATCTCCAAACGGTATGGCAGCAGTGCTGATGCGCCGTTGGCAGTGAAGGACATCAGTTTTGAGGTACCCAGAGGCAGCCTGAGCACCATCCTCGGCCCTTCGGGCTGCGGCAAGACCACGACCCTGCGCATGATCGCCGGGCTCGAATCTCCCACCAGTGGCCGCATCTTTATCGACGGACAGGATGTGACCACGCTGGGCCCTGCGCAGCGTAACGTCAGCATGATGTTCCAGAGCTACGCGCTCTTTCCGCACATGACCGTGCTGGAAAACGTGCAGTACGGTCTGCGCATGTCCGGTGTGGCCAAGGAGGAAGGTCGGCGCCGCGCGGTGGAAGCCCTGCGCAATGTGGGTCTGGACCGGTTCGATGACCGGCTGCCGAGTGAACTGTCGGGTGGCCAGCAGCAGCGCGTGGCCCTGGCGCGGGCCCTGGTGCTGGAGCCGGCAGTGCTGCTGTTTGACGAGCCCCTGTCCAATCTGGATGCGCGCCTGCGCCGCGAAATGCGTGAAGAGATTCGCGCACTGCAGCAGCGCCTGCAACTGACCGTGGCCTATGTGACGCATGACCAGAGCGAGGCGCTGGCCGTCAGTGACCAGATCATCGTGATGGATGTGGGGCGCATCGCGCAGCGTGGTACGCCGCAAGAGCTGTACGAGGCACCGCAATCCGAGTTTGTGGCGGGTTTCATGGGTGAAGCCATGCTGTTCCCGGGAGTGGCCCAGGCCGATGGCCGCGTGCATCTGGGGCCATTGGTGTTGAACCCGCGCCAGCCGGTGGTACCCGGAGAGGTGAAAGTGGCCGTGCGGCCCGAAGCATGGCAGATTGAGGCTGCGGGCACAGGCATTGCCGCTACCCTGGCCAAGCGCGCCTATCTGGGAAGCGGCTACGAATACACATTCGATACGGCACTGGGCGCGATTTTTGTCGTCTCGCCCGATCTGGGCCGGGTGCTGCCGATCGGGGCGCAAGTTGGGTTAAGCTTGGGCCAGCACGGCGTCTCTGTCGTACAAACGAAGTGAGCGATGCATGCATTCCCCTGGAAAACAGCGGAAGTAGTGCAAAAACCATAGCTGATGGCGCTCGTCTTGATTGGAGTTTAGTGATAAAAATCATTGAAATCCAATATGGATGGGTGCTGAAAGCTCTCTTTTTTTAGCAAGCGACCATGAACCAACTCGATGCACTGAAAGCGCTGACCACGGTGGTGGCAGATACCGGCGATTTCCACCAACTGGCGCAATTCCAGCCGCAGGATGCCACCACCAATCCGTCGCTGATTCTGAAAGCCGTGCAAAAGCCGGAATATGCGCCGCTGCTGACGGAAACAGTGCAGAAGTTCCGCGGCAAGCCCACCGATGAAATCATGGACCGCCTGCTGGTGCGCTTTGGCACCGAGATCCTGTCCATCATTCCTGGCAGGGTGTCGACGGAAGTCGATGCGCGCCTCTCGTTCGATACTGAGGCCACCGTGGTTCGTGCCCAGCGCATCATCGCGCTGTACCAGGCCGAAGGCGTGCATATCGACCGCGTGCTGATCAAGGTCGCATCGACCTGGGAAGGCATTCAGGCAGCCAAGCGCCTGGAAGAACAAGGCATTCACACCAACCTGACCTTGCTGTTCGCGCAATGCCAGGCCATTGCCTGTGGGCAAGCCAAGGTACAGCTGATCTCGCCTTTTGTGGGGCGCATCTACGACTGGTACAAAAAGCAGGCGGGCAGCAACTGGGACGAGGCCGCCATGGCTGGCGCCAATGACCCGGGCGTGCAATCGGTACGGGCCATCTTCAATTACTACAAGCACTTTGGCATTGCAACCGAGGTGATGGGTGCGAGCTTCCGCAATATCGGCCAGGTGATTGCATTGGCTGGCTGCGACCTGCTGACCATATCGCCCGATCTGTTGGCGCAGTTGGCCGCCGCCGATGCGCCAGTGGCGCAGGCTCTGTCAGCCGATGCCGCCAAGCGCATGCAGCTGGAGCCCGTGCAGTACGACGAAGCAGGTTTTCGCTTTGCATTGAATGAAGATGCGATGGCCACCGAGAAATTGGCCGAGGGCATTCGTGCCTTTGTCGCCGATGCCATCAAGCTCGATAAACTGCTGCAAGCGGCCTGATAGAGGACTGCATTCGGCCTGCGGCGCCGTCTTCGCCTGGCTTCTTCGCGCCGAGTCGATCAGACTGCAGCTTGCCAGACCGTTTCAGTGATTGTTTCTCAAGCGCCTGCGCCTCCGGTGTGCAGGCCCACCACCATGAACTCAGCTTTCTCCATGCAGCGCAAGCGCTGCGACCAGACGCCTGCCTGGCAGCAGCTGCAGCAGTATTTTGGGACGACCGGCCAGCAGCTGGACGTGCGCGAGGCCTTTGTGCAGGATCCGTCCCGCTATGCCTCTTTCTCGCAGCAGGCGCCACACGTGTTTGCCGATCTGTCCAAGAACCGGGTGGATGCGACCAGTCAGCAATTGCTGCTGCAACTGGCGCGCGAATGCGAGCTGGAACGCTATCGCGATGCGATGTTTGCAGGCGATGCCATCAATCAGTCGGAAGACCGCGCCGTCATGCATTGGCTGCTGCGCCAGCCCGAAGAAGGGCTGAACAGCTGGCTGCCGGGCAGCAACGCTGCGGTGCGCGGCGCTTTGCAGGAAGTCCACGCCAGCCTGAACCAGATGTTGGCGCTGGCCGAGCAGGTGCGAGCCAATCCGCAGATCACCGACATCGTCAATATCGGCATCGGCGGCTCCGACCTGGGGCCGGCCATGGTCGTCAATGCGCTGGAAGACTGGCGTATCGAAGGCAAACGCTTCCACTTCGTCTCGAATGTGGATGGCCATGAGCTGGGCCACGTGCTGGCGCAGGTCAGGCCCGAGTCCACCTTGTTCCTGGTGGCCTCCAAATCATTCACCACGCTGGAGACCATGGTCAATGCGCATTCGGCGCGGGAGTGGTTTGTGGCGCAAGGTGGCAGCGACGACCGTGCTGCGGCATTGTCGATTTCCAGGCATTTCTGGGCGCTGACAACCAACACCGAGGCCGCCGCCAAGTTTGGTATCGATACCACCCTGGGTTTCTGGGACTGGGTGGGTGGCCGCTATTCGCTGTGGTCGGTCATCGGGCTGCCCATTGCGATTGCGGTGGGGGCGGAGCATTTTCGTGCGTTGCTACGCGGCGCGCATGACATGGATGTGCACTTCAAGACGGCGCCGTTGGAGTTGAACCTGCCGGTGCGCATGGGTCTGCTCGATATCTGGTATCGCAACTTCTTCGGCTTTGGTTCGCGCTGCGTCGCACCTTACAGCCATGGCCTGCGACGTCTCTCAGCCTACCTTCAGCAGCTGGAGATGGAGAGCAATGGCAAGGGCATGGACGTGCACAACCAGGTGTTGCCATATTCCACCTCTCCCGTGGTCTGGGGGGAGCCAGGCACCAATGGCCAGCATGCGTTCTTCCAGATGATCCACCAGGGGCGGGATGTGATTCCAGTCGAGTTCATCGCGGCTCGCGATGGCGGCAAGACGCTGGCAAGCCACCAGAACAACCTGGTCATCAACGCCATCGCACAGGCCCAGGCCCTGCTGGTGGGGCGCACCGAGGAAACCGGCCCCCGATACTGCCCGGGCAACCGCCCCAGCACTTTCCTGCTGGTGGACAAGCTCTCGCCCATGACGCTGGGCGCACTGATTGCGCTGTACGAGCACCGTGTATTTGTCAGCGGGGCCCTGTGGGGCATCAACAGCTTTGACCAATGGGGCGTGGAGTTGGGCAAGCAACTGGCCAAGGATCTGTTTGCCCGGCGCAACCGCAACGACTGGCATGGCGTGGACCCTTCCACCCAGGCACTCGTGAACAAGCTGGCTCCTTGACGACAATGGCTGCTTGACACTGCGCTGCAGCATGTTGTTTCCAATTCGGTAATACATGCTTCCGAATCAGCGTTTGGGAATCCTTCCAGTCTCTGGAATACTCGATCAGTTATTGCGCGAGCGCAACCTTTCAGTTCGGCCCCTACTCGGGGCTTTTCTGGATGGTCGGCGCGCAGAGCCGACAGCACACTGACAAGGCTGGCTCGGCAGTCTGGCGATTGACCGGACTGCCGCATTCGTCATTTCCAAGGGGATACCAATAATGAAATTCAGCATCAAGATGGCGGTGGCGGTTATGGCCGTGGCCGCAGGCGGCGCAGCCATGGCGCAAAGCACGTTCGACAAGATCAACAGCGCCGGCAAGGTGGTGATGGGCGTGCGCGAAAGCTCGGCTCCCATGGCCTATGCCATTGGCTCCAACCAGACCTTTGGCGGCTACCACGTGGAACTGTGCGAGCGCGTGCTCAAGGAAATCGCGCCCAATGCCAAGATCGAATACATGGCATTGACCGCGCAGAACACCATGCCGCTGGTGCAGAACGGCACGGTGGACATCGGCTGCGGCCCCACGACCAACAACCTCACCCGCCAAAAGCAGGTGTCGTTTGCGGTGACAACCTATGTGAGCCAGGTGCGCGCAGCCGTCAAGGCAGATTCCAACATCACCAGCCTCAAGCAGCTTGACGGCAAGAACGTGGCCGCCTCGGCAGGCACCACGGCCGTGCAGTTGCTGCGCAAGTTTGGCAAGGACAACAACGTCAACCTGCCCACCACCTTGGGCAAGGACCATTTCGAGAGCTTCATGCTGCTCGAATCCGGCCGTGCCGATGCCTTTGTGCTGGATGACAACCTGCTGGCGGGCGTGATTGCCAACTCCGCCAATCCCAAGGGTTACAAGATCGTGGGAGAAGTGCTGGGCTCCGAGCCCATTGCCATCCTGTTCCGCAAGGACGACCCTGCTTTCAAGAAGGCTGTGGACGACAGCCTGACCAAGCTGATGAAATCCGGCGAACTGGCCAAGGTATACGACAAGTGGTTCATGCAGCCGATTCCGCCCAAGAACATGGCCTTGAATCTGCCGATGAGCGACACGCTGAAGAAACTCATCCAGGAACCCAACGACAAGCCCTTGGAAGCCTACGCCGACCAGTAAGGTCTTCTCCCTGGCTTGATTGCAAACCCAGCTTTGGCTGGGTTTTTTGTTGCCAATTTCTATCGCCGGGCTCCGTTCACATCGGGCCCATGCTGTACCTCCGATTGTATGGAGCACCGGGGTGTGGCGGCGGAGAAGGGGCGGCTGGCCAGACCGCGCAGGTGGTTGTGATCGCCTCGCGGTAGGCGGTGGTTTCGTGGTGGCGTAACTTCTATCTGTATTTGTATCTCTAAAAAAGGGAATACCCTATTGCATTGGTGCAAGAGAGTATTGAATGTGGAGAAAATGGTACCGGACTCGCAAGCGGGCATGCGGACAATCCTCGGTCATAGATAACACCAAGGAGATGTCATGATGCGCTTTGCCCCAGCCGGCCTCGTGCTTGCACTCGCTACTGTCGGGTTTGATGCCCATGCGGATACCGAACTCGTCATTGCCACCGTGAACAACGGCCACATGATCGAGATGCAGAAGCTCACCCCCTTTTTTGAGAAGGCCAACCCAGGCATCAAGCTCAAGTGGGTGACGCTGGAAGAGGGTACCTTGCGTCAGCGTGTGACAACCGATATCGCCACCAAAGGTGGGCAGTTCGATGTGATGACCATCGGTTTGTATGAAGCGCCGATCTGGTCGAAGAAAGGTTGGCTCCAGCCCATTGCCACCGATGCCGCCTATGACGTTGACGATCTGCTGCCTGCCATTCGCAGCGGGCTGAGCCACCAGGGCAAGCTCTATGCGGCGCCCTTCTACGCAGAAAGCTCTATGCTCATGTACCGCAAGGATCTTGCTGACAAGGCGGGCGTCAAGTTCAGCGATCCGCCGACATGGACAGAGGTCAAGGATTTTGCGACCAAGGTTAACGACCCCAAGGCCGGTGTATACGGCATCTGCCTTCGCGGCAAACCTGGTTGGGGCGACAACATGGCGCTTCTGACAACCATGGTCAATACCTACGGTGGCCAGTGGTTCGACATGGCCTGGAAACCGCAGATCGAAACCCAGCCGTGGAAGGATGCAATCGGCTTTTACGTCGATCTGATGAAAAAGAATGGCCCCCCGGGCGCATCGGCCAACAGCTTCAACGAAAACCTGGCGCTCTTCAACGAAGGAAAGTGCGCTCAGTGGGTGGATGCGACCATTGCTGCCTCTTTCATCTCTGATCCCAAGCAATCAAAGGTGGCCGACAAGGTAGCGTACGCACAGGCGCCGGTGGCTGTCACCCCCAAGGGGGCCAATTGGCTGTGGTCGTGGAATCTGGCCATTCCCGCCAGTTCATCCAAGGGCGAGGCAGCGCAGAAGTTTATCCGGTGGGCCACTTCCAAGGATTACATCAGCCTGGTTGCCAGGGAGCATGGCTGGAGGGCAGTACCTACGGGTACGCGCAAATCGACGTACGCGAACCCGGAGTTCCAGAAGGTCGCCGGATTTGCTGCAGCTGAGAAGCGCTCCATCGATGCGGCCAGCCCCAATGCTGGAGAGAACACATTGCCTCCATCGCCCTATGCGGGCGTGCAGTACGCAGCCATTCCGGAGTTTCAGGCCATTGGCGTTGCAGTGGGCCAGCAGATGAGCGCAGCACTCGCAGGCAAGGTGTCGGTCGAGCAGGCGCTCAAGACGTCGCAGACGATGGCCGAGCGTGAAATGAAAAAGGGCGGCTACTACAAGTAAGCGCATTCGTGCCTCTTGCTTGTGCACTCCCTGTGGAGTACGCACCAGCCCTATCCATGCAGCACTGACTGCGGGGATAAAGGCAAGGCGTTTGAGAAGAGGCTGGAGCCTGTAGGTTCATACATGCGCCAAGCCATTTCTCACGCTCATGTTCACTGTTGTTAGCCGGAATGCCTTATGCAACGTCTGCTTCCCCGCGCCCTGATGGCGCCTGCTGTGATTGCGCTCCTTCTCTGGATGATCGTGCCACTGTTGATGACGCTGTACTTCTCGTTCGTCAACTACAACCTGATGCAACCGGGTGAGCGCAGTTTTTCAGGTATTGAAAATTTCCAGTACTTCGTCACCGATCCTGATTTCTGGCCGGCTGTGTGGAACACGCTGCTGCTCATTGGCAGCGTGATCGGCATCACCGTGGTGTTGGGTGTGCTGCTGGCGCTCCTCGTCAACGAGCCTTTTCCAGGGCGTGGACTTGTGCGGGTGTTGCTGATCTCGCCTTTTTTCGTCATGCCCGCGGTCAATGCGCTGCTGTGGAAGCACATGATGATGAATCCGATTTATGGGATTCTGGCCGATCTGTGGCGCAGCTTCGGCGCCGAGCCGGTTGACTGGTTGACCGACTGGCCCTTGCTGTCGATCATCATCATGGTTTCCTGGCAGTGGCTGCCCTTCGCATGCTTGATCTTCATCACTTCGCTTCAGTCACTGGATCGCGACCAGATGGAAGCTGCGCGCATGGATGGCGCGAATGGACCGCAGCGCTTCTTCTACCTCATGCTTCCGCATCTGGGGCGGCCGATGGCGGTGGTCATCATGATCGAGATGATCTTTCTGCTCTCGGTCTTTGCCGAGATCGCCATCACCACCGGCGGCGGCCCGGGCAATGCCAGCACAAATATCACCTACATGATCTTCAAGCAGTCGCTGCTCAATTTTGACGTGGGTGTGGCCTCTGCCGGTGCGCTTTTTGCAGTGGTGCTGGCCAACATCGTCGCGGCCTTCTTGATTCGCATCATCGGAAAAAATCTGGATTGAGGAGCCCTGCATGTCATCCCACCCCTTTGCGCTCCGCACTCTTGTTCCCACCTTGGCCCGAACGGCTGCTGCATGGGCCGCTTCGCTGCTGCTGTTCTTTCCGCTTGGCTGGCTGTTTCTCACGGCGTTCAAGACAGAGTTGCAGGCCATTGCCGTGCCGCCGCTCTTCGTCTTTGAGCCATCGCTGGAAAATTTTGCCGAAGTACAGCGCCGCAGCGATTACCTGCTGTATGCGCGCAACTCGCTCATCACCAGTGTGGCCTCTACCCTCATTGGTCTGGCGATTGCATTGCCTGCGGCCTATTCGATGGCGTTCTTCCGTACCAGAAAGACGCGCGACATCCTGATGTGGATGCTCTCCACCAAGATGATGCCTGCGGTTGGCGCGTTGGTGCCTGTCTACGTGATGGCGCAGACCGCAGGCATGCTCGACAGTCTGCCTGCATTGATCGTGGTATTTACGCTTTCCAATCTACCCATCATGGTGTGGATGCTCTACACCAGCCTCAAGGACATCCCGCACGAAATTCTGGAAGCCGCGCGCATGGATGGTGCCACGCTGTGGATGGAGTTCCGCTATGTGGTGATGCCCCTCATGGTGGGTGGCATGGCCTCCTGTGGTCTGCTGTGCCTGGTGCTGAGCTGGAACGAGGCCTTTTGGGCGCTGAATCTCACATCAGCCAAGGCAGGCACGCTGGCCACGCTGATCGCGTCGTACTCCAGCCCGGAGGGCCTGTTCTGGGCCAAGCTGTCGGCGGCTTCGCTGATGGCCATTGCCCCAATCGTGGTTTTTGGCTGGTTTTCGCAGAAACAACTGGTTCAGGGCCTCACCTTTGGTGCGGTCAAGTAACCAAAAGATGGAGACAACATCATGGCTTTCCTCCAACTCAAGAACATCCAGAAGCGGTTTGGCGATGCACACATCATCAAAGGCGTGGATCTGTCGATTGAACAAGGCGAATTCATCGTCTTCGTCGGCCCGTCGGGGTGCGGCAAATCGACCCTGCTGCGCCTGATCGCCGGCCTGGAGCCGGTCAGCAGCGGGCAGATGCTGCTGGACGGACGCGACATCACCCATGCGCCCTCGGGAAAGCGGGATCTGGCAATGGTATTTCAGAGCTACGCGCTCTACCCACACATGAGCGTGTACGACAACATGTCCTTTGCGCTCAAGCTTGCCAAGGTGCCGGCGCCGGAGATCCGGCAGAAGGTCGAAGCCGCCGCTGACAAGCTCAATCTCTCCAAATACCTGCAGCGCACGCCCAAGGAGCTTTCGGGGGGCCAGCGCCAGCGCGTGGCCATCGGGCGCGCGATCGTGCGTGCGCCCAAGGTCTTCTTGTTTGACGAGCCGCTCTCCAATCTGGACGCCGCGTTGCGCGGCAATACACGGGTAGAGATCAAGAAGTTGCACGAATCATTGGGCGCCACGACGATCTACGTGACGCACGACCAGGTGGAAGCCATGACCCTGGCTGACAAGGTGGTGGTGTTCAAGGATGGGCTGATTGAGCAGGTGGGATCGCCACTTGCGCTGTACGACCGACCGGCCAACCAGTTCGTCGCCCAGTTCATTGGTATGCCATCGATGAACATGCTGCCAGCCAACGCGTTGCCTACGGTGTCGCAATTGAGTGACGGGCGATTGCCGGCAGATGGGTTTGTCGGCGTGCGGCCCGAGAGCGTTCGCATCCACCCAGGCGCAGCCAGCGGTATGCCGGGGCGCGTGGAACTGGTGGAAGCGCTGGGGGCAGATACGCTGATCCACGTGAATATCGATGGCATCACCATGGTGGCGCGACAGAACGATCGCACAACGCTGCATGCGGGCGACGGCGTGGGTGTGGAGGTGGATCCGTCGATGCTGCACCTGTTCAACCGTGACGGCCGCAGCCTTGCCGCTGCGTGATTTTGTAGTCAGAATTTCTGGGAGGTCTGTGTGATATCTTCTCCTGCACCCGCCGGACTGGTGGTGCTTCATCTGGGATTGGGTTCCTTTCATCGCGCGCATCAAGCGGCGTACTTGCAGGCATTGCGCGGTGCGGGCGAGGTGCAATGGTCGCTGGCTGGCACCAATCTGCGGCCCGACATGGCGGATGTATTGAATGCGCTGCGTGCGCAAAATGGCGCTTACACGCTGGAAACCGTGTCTCCCGCAGGCGAGTACCGCTACGAGCGCATCGAAGCCATCCAGGAGATCATTCCCTATGTACCGGGCCAGGCTGCCATGCTGGCCCGAGGGGCCGATCCGGCTACACGCATCATCTCGTTCACCGTCACCGAAGCAGGCTACTACCTGAACCACGAGCATCGGCTGGATCTGAGCTACCCCGATCTGTTGGTGGATCTCGAATGCGCACGGCGCGGTCAATTGCGCGCAGAAGGCACGACAATCTATGGCGCAATCACTGCCATTTTGCGCGCGCGCATGGCGGCCAAGGCAGGGCCGGTGACGCTGCTCAATTGCGACAATCTGCGCCACAATGGCGAGCGCTTTCGTGCCGGGCTGCTGGATTTCATTGAATACGCTGGAGATGCGCCGCTGCTGGCGTGGGCCCAAGCGCACACGGCCAGCCCCAACACCATGGTGGACCGCATCACGCCACGCCCGCCTGCCGACCTGCGCGGCCGCGTGCGCCATGCCACTGGCTGGGATGATGCTGCGCCGGTCACCGCCGAGAGCTTCATTCAATGGGTGATCGAGGATGACTTCATTGCTGGTCGCCCGCCTTGGGAGCGCGTGGGTGTGGAACTGGTGCAATCCGTGCAGCCGTACGAGGAAGCCAAGATCCGTATTCTCAACGCCAGCCATAGCTGTATCGCGTGGGCCGCTACACTCTGTGGGCTGCAATACATCCACGAAGGCGTGCGTACGCCAGCCATTCGCCAGATGGCTTACGACTACATTACCAACGATGCCATCCCTTGTCTGAGCCGACCCGGCCACGCCAGTCCCATCGACTTGCCCGCCTACCGCGATGTGGTGCTGGAGCGCTTTTCCAACCCCGCCATCCGTGACACCAACCAGCGTGTGGCGGCCGATGGGTTTGCCAAGATTCCGGGCTTCATCGCGCCCACCGTACGCGAGCGGCTGGCGGCACATGCTGAGGTTGAAAGTGTGGCCATGCTGCCCGCCCTGTTTCTTGCCGTTCTACAGCGCTGGCATGCAGGGCAGTTGAGCTATACCTACCAGGACCAGAGCATGAATCCAGCGGTAGCGCATGCTATCTGCGCCGCTGCCGATCCCGTGGAGGCTTTGTGCGCCGACAAGATTTTGTGGGGCGATATTGCAGGCGAAGCGCGTCTGACCGATGCGGTGCGCCGCGCAGCCAGCCGGGTTGCCCAGTTGCAGGCCGCAGCATGATACAGGCATGGACTGACCTGGCCGGGGGCCTTGTATGACAGCTTCGATGCGCATCGTGTTCGTCGGCGAATCGCTGATCGACTTTACCGCTGCCAGCGGGCTGGTTTTTCAGGGGCACGAGGGTGGCGCGCTCACCAATAGTGCCGTGGCCTGCGCGCGGCTGGGGCAACCGACAGGCTTTGTCACCCAGCTCTCGACGGATCTGTTTGGTGAGCGTCTGCTGGATTACCTGCAAGGCAATGGCATCGACACCCGTTTTGTGCTGCGCAGCGATGCACCCAGTACGCTCGCCTTTGTGGAGCGAACGTCCTCAAGCAACCGCTATGCCTTTTACATGCAGGGCACGGCAGGCACACTCTGGTCGCCAGCGGAGCTACCCCTTCTGCCCGCCAGTTGCCGCTGGCTGCATTTTGGATCGATCGCGCTGCTTCAGGAGCCGGCTGCCACCCGTATTACTGAATTCGTACAAGCACAACGTGGCCAGCGGATGGTGTTGTTCGATCCGAATGCACGGCCCAGCCTGATCGCCGATCCTCTCAGCTGGCGCAAGCGCTGCGAACAATGGTTTGCTGCCGCGGATGTGGTCAAGATGAGTGATGAGGATGCGGCACTGCTGGCGCCGGGGCGGGGGCTCGCCGATGTGGCGGCCGATTGCTTGCGCCTTGGACCACGTGCCATAGTCATCACGCGCGGCGGGGAAGGGGCAACACTGTACCGCCCGGGGGCAGCGCCATTGGAAGTCGCATCGCCCCCTATCAAAGTGGCTGATACCATTGGTGCAGGTGATACCTTTGCGGCGGGCCTGTCGGTGGCTTTGCTGGAGCGTGGGGTTGAAGATGCTGGAGCCTTGGCGGCACTGTCCTCCGAGTGCTGGCGGGATGTTCTGAAGTTTGCCACTGCGGCAGCCGCCATCAACTGCATGCGTGAAGGCGCCAATCCGCCGCATCGCGTGGAAGTGGATGCATTGCTGGCGCACGGAAGCAATGCGTGAATGGCACGGGCGTTGCTCGCCTGCAGGCCTGTTGGCTTGTTGGCCGCGTCCGAGGCTGCATGGATGCCCGCAGTCTCTCGTCCCGGAGTACGCAAAGACCTTCGGGTACATGCTGCAGATACCGTTTGGCTGAAATAGCAGGGGAGAGAGAGTTTCATGGAGCAACGCAATCCTGGTCCGCAAAGCGGCTGGTACATCTGCGCACTGTGGCCCCAGATGATGGCGGCCTTGTGATTTTCCGGCTTTGATGTCGCCATGAGCACATTTCCCCATCCTGTCCAGATGCGACCTCGCCAGCGCCAACCAGAGTTGGAGCGCGAATTTCTGCGCTCCCCTGCACTGGGCTATGAAACGCCAGAAGAGGCCGGTCTGGTGCGTTGCCTGGCGCATGGTTTTCCTACGCCTTTGGCACGCTGGCATTTCCATGACGAGTACGAGCTGCACCTCATCACGGCAACATCGGGCAAGGCCTTCATTGGAGACTGGATCGGCCCGTTTGAGCCGGGCCATCTGGTGTTGTGCGGGCCACGACTGCCACACAACTGGATATCGCTGGAAACGGGTGGAAAAACGGTGGAAGAGCGCGATCTGGTCATCCAGTTTCTCCACGAACCCCTGCAAAGCGCAGGCGAGAGCATTCCCGAACTGCATGATGTAATGCAACTCCTGAGCCGCGCACGCTATGGCGTGGAGTTCTTTGGCGTGTCCGAGCGTGCCCGCGCGCACTGGGATCTGATCAAGGCATCGCGTGGCATTCGGCGCTTTGGCCACTTCTGCGAGCTCATGGCGGATCTGACGCAATGCACGGATTATCGGCTGTTGTCCACCGTGCAAATGCAAGGTGACGGCGGCGCAGAGCAAGACCAGATCAGCCGGATCGTCGATCGCATCACCACCCATGTGGGCAGCTCGATCAGTATGGGCGATCTGGCGGCGGAATTGGGTATGACGGAATCGCGCTTTTCTCGATTCTTTCGACGCTCTACCGGCAACAGCTTTACCGATTTTGTCAATCGTGTGCGCATCAACAATGCATGTCACCTGCTGATGCAGACGGACCACTATGTGACGGACATTTGCTACCAGGTGGGCTTCAACAATGTCGCCAACTTCAACCGCCGCTTTCTGGAAATCAAGGGCATGACGCCAACCGAGTTCCGGCGGCAGGCAGACCACCGGTTTGGAGGCCAGCGTTGATGCAACAGCGCCAGGGCCGCGAATGGCCGGCACGCCGTTGCATGCACAGATTGTGCAATGCCATTTCTCCTTATATGAAAGATTGAACCCATGTATCTTGGGCTGGATCTGGGCACATCTGCGCTGAAGGCCTTGCTGCTGACGGATGAGGGCGACATCGTTGGCATCGCAGATGCGCCGCTTTCGGTCGACCATCCACAGCCGCTGTGGTCGGAACAACACCCCAGCCAATGGGCACAGGCCCTGGAGGGGGTGATGGCCGCGTTGGGCGCACTTCACGCGGATGCCTTGGCCCAGGTCAGAGGTATTGGTCTATCAGGGCAGATGCATGGTGCTGTAGCGCTCGATGCTGCGGGCGCTGTGCTGCGTCCCGCCATACTGTGGAACGATGGCCGCAGCGCGCAGCAGTGCACCAAACTCAGCCAGCGTGTGCCTCACCTGACCCGCATTGCAGGCAATTTGGCCATGCCGGGCTTCACGGCGCCCAAGCTGCTGTGGATGCGTGAGATGGAGCCCGCATTGTTCGCCCGCATCGCTCGCGTGCTATTGCCCAAGGATTGGTTGCGGCTGCTGCTCAGCGGCGATGCGGTGAGCGACATGTCGGATGCCTCCGGCACCCTGTGGCTGGATGTTGGGCAGCGCGATTGGTCGGATGAGCTGTTGGCTGCCACCGGCCTTACAAGGGCTCACATGCCGAAGCTGGTGGAAGGCAGCGACGCATCAGCCTGGCTTCGGCCGGAACTGGCCAGGCGCTGGGGTATCGGCACAGCCCACAAGGGCGGCGTGGTGATTGCGGGGGGCGGTGGCGACAATGCTGCCAGCGCGGTTGGCATGGGTGTGGTCAATCCGGGGCAGGGGTTTGTCTCCCTTGGTACGTCGGGGGTGATCTTCATCGCAGGCCAGCACTTTGCCCCGAACCCCGGGCAGGCCGTGCATGCCTTCTGCCATGCCGTGCCGGGCCGCTGGCACCAGATGTCGGTCATGCTCTCGGCGGCGAGCGCCGTGCGGTGGGCCGTCGGTACGTTGGGTTTCCAGGACGAAGCTGCGCTGCTCGCTGCTGCCGCATCGTTGGACACCAGCGCCCGTGCACATGCTCCGCTGTTTCTTCCCTACCTCTGCGGAGAGCGTTCTCCCCACAACGATCCCCACGCTCAAGGCGTTCTGTTTGGCCTGACCCAGGCACATGGCCGGGCAGACCTGGCGTATGCCGTTGTGGAGGGCGTGAGCATGGGGTTGCGCGATGGCCTGGATACGCTGGAGTCGCCTGCCGGTGCACTGGCGCTGGTGGGTGGGGGCGCACGCAGCACCTGGTGGGCGCAATTGCTGGCGGACATCCTTGAAGTTCCACTCACCTTGCACGAGGGGGGCGAAGCCGGCGGGGCGCTGGGGGCGGCCCGTCTGGCGCACCTGGCCGATGGTGGCATGGCGAGTGCCGTGTGTACAACCCCTGTGGTGCGGCAGCGCTTTGAACCCGATTTCACGAAGGCTGAGAGCCACCAGAGGCGGCATATGCGGTTCAAGGCCTTGTATGCCGGGTTGCGTGCACACTTCACGCCAGAAGCGGGCGGCGTTGGTGGCTTGAAAAGCCAATAGTTGTCTGCACCGGTGGCCGGGTTCCAATAGCCCTGGCCATAGCCAAAGCGCGCTGCAGATGTGCATGCGGCGCTCTGAGCCCGTCTTGATATTGTGCGTATTTGGAACAAAGTCGCGCGCTATTGGCGTTTGACCGCAGGCAAGGCGGCTTCTAGCATCATGCGCAGTGAAGGATAGGACGGTCGATGGCGAGAAAATTGCCACCTACGCCTATCCTGCATGGTTTTAATGCTATTAAATTCATACTTGTAATGACTGCGTTTGTTCACCCCGATGAAGTTCGCGCGCGCTTTTCCCGCGCCATGTCCGATATGTACCGCGAAGAAGTGCCGCAATACGGCTCCTTGATCGACCTGGTGGCCGATGTGAACGGGCAGGTGCTGCAGGCGCAGCCACAGCTGGCGGCAGCCATGCAGCAGGCCGATGAATTGGCGCGGCTGGATGTGGAGCGCCACGGCGCCATCCGTGTCGGCACGCAGAAGGAGCTGTCCACGCTGCGCCGCCTGTTCGCCGTGATGGGCATGGAAGCCGTGGGCTACTACGATCTGTCGGTAGCCGGTGTGCCTGTGCATTCCACCGCCTTCCGGCCGGTCGCCACACAGTCGCTCAACCGCAATCCGTTTCGGGTGTTCACCTCGCTGCTGCGCCTGGACCTGATCGCCGATGCTGCCTTGCGCGACGAGGCTGCCGCCATTCTGGCCAAACGCAATATCTTCACGGCACGGGCGCTGGCGCTGATTGCGCAGCATGAAGCCGCTGGTGGCCTGACGGATGCCGAAGCCACCGAGTTTGTGAACGAGGCGCTGGAGACCTTCCGCTGGCACAGCGAGGCCACTGTCGACGCGGCCACCTACGACAAGCTGCACAAGGCGCACCGCCTGATTGCCGATGTGGTCTGCTTCAAAGGCCCGCACATCAACCACCTGACGCCGCGTACGCTGGACATCGATGCCGCACAGGCGGGCATGCCGCAGCATGGCATGGATGCCAAGGATGTGGTCGAAGGCCCGCCGCGCCGCAATTGCCCGATTCTGCTGCGCCAGACCAGCTTCAAGGCGCTGCAGGAAAAGGTGAACTTTCCCGGCGACAGCAGTGGCCAGGGTACCCACACCGCGCGCTTTGGCGAGATTGAACAGCGCGGCGTGGCACTCACCCGCAAGGGCCGCGCGCTGTATGACGAGCTGCTGGCCAATGTGCGCAGCATGGGCAATGCCGGCAGCGCCAGCACCAACTACCAGGATCGCCTGCAGACGGCGTTTGCGGCCTTCCCCGACGCGCACGAAGCAATGCGCCAGCAGGGCCTGGCCTTTTACCGCTATGTGCTGCAAAGCACTGATGCGGACCTGGCTCCAGATGCCGCTGATACCGATATCGAAGCGCTGATCGCAAGCGGCGTCGTCCGCGCCGAGCCCATCGTGTACGAAGATTTTCTGCCTGTCAGTGCGGCAGGCATCTTCCAGTCCAACCTGGGTGGCGAAGAGCAGAAACACTACGCAGCCAACCAGGCCCAACAGGCTTTTGAAGCCGACCTGGGGGCCAAGGTGCACGACGAGATTGCGTTGTACCAATCGATGCAGGATGAGTCGCTGCGTGCTGTCCGCGCAGCGCTGTTTGCCAATGCTGCAGAAAGCGTGGCCTGAGTCATGAGTGCAATCGAGGCAAGCCATACAGTGGACAACACGGCGCTGCTGGCCGAGCTGCACGCCATCGTGGGCGCCAGCGGTGTGCTGCAGGGTGCCGATATGGCCGCCTACGAAGAAGGCGCGCGCTACGGCCAGGGCCACGCGCGCCTGGTGGTGCGGCCAGCGAATGTTGAGCAGGTGCAAGCGGTGGTGCGCCTCTGCGCGGCGCAGCGGATTCCGCTTTTGCCGCAAGGGGCCAACACCGGCATGGTGGGGGCCAGCACGCCCGACATGAGCGGCACGCAGATCGTGCTGAACCTGTCGCGCCTGCGCGCCACCTGCGAGGTGGATGCAGCCAACCGCAGCGTGGTGGTGGATGCTGGCGTCACTTTGCAGGAGTTGAATGACAAGCTGGAGCCGCATGGCCTGTGGTTTCCCATCGACCTGGGCGCCAATCCATCGATTGGCGGCATGATTGCCACCAACACCGGTGGCACGCGCCTGATCCGCTACGGCGATGTGCGCTCCAACCTGATGGCGGTGCAGGCTGTGCTGATGCACCCGCCGGGTGAAGTGGTGGAGCTGGGCCGCGCGCTGCGCAAGAACAATACCGGCGTGGACTGGAAGCAACTGCTGGTGGGTGGTTCGGGCGCTGGCGCCATCGTCACGCAGGCCACGATACAGGTGCATGCGCGCCCCACGCAGCGGGCCACGGCGCTGGTGGTGCCTGCATCGGATGAGGCCGTGATGGAGCTGCTGCAGGCCATGGAGCGTGATCTGGGTGACTGGCTGGCCGCGTTTGAAGGTATCTCCGGCAATGCCATGCAAGCCGCCATTGACCATGTGCCCAATCTGCGCAACCCGTTTGCACCCGAAGGCGCACCTGATTTCGCCATTCTGATCGAGCTGGAGGCCAATGCGGCCACCAAGTACAGCAATCTGGATCTGCAGGAAGCACTGAACGGCTTTTTGGAAGACCAGTTTGAAACGACCATCGTCAACGCGGCGCTGGGCAACGCGCAAGAGCTCTGGCACCTGCGCCACAGCATCAGCGAAGGCGCGCGTGCGCTGGGCAAGCCGATTGCGTTCGACGTTTCCGTACCGCGCTCGCGCATCATGGAATTTTGCCGCCAAGGCCGTGCACTGGTGGCGCGCGACTACCCGTTTCTGACGGTGGTGGATTTCGGACACATTGCCGATGGCGGCGTGCATTTCAATGTCATCTGGCGCAAGGATGCAGCCGAGCCATACGACGCAGCCGTGGTGCAGCGCCTGCGCGATGCGATCTACACGATGGTGGTGCAGGATTTTGGTGGCAGCTATAGCGCCGAGCATGGCGTGGGCCCGCACAACATCGCTTACTACCGGCAATTCACACCTGCGCTGCTGCAGCAATGGGCCGATGGCTGGCGCGAGCGGCTCGATCCGCAGCGCCTGTGCGGCACAGTGGATCTGGGTGTGGCCAAGTAGAAATAGGAAATAGGGCGCGTGCAGTCTGGCAGATGCTTTCAAAAGCATCGCTGACAGCGCGCACCTTGCTTCAGTCTGCAATATGAGAATTGTCCAAAGCCAATAGAGACAGACGTCGAGCAGGCGCTTTTTGATGTAACCGGGGCCCGATCCTGGTGTGCCGCATGCCTGTCCGGATCAGATTTCCTATTCAAGAACAACAAGGAGACACGCAACCATGTCATTTTTCCGCTTCACCCCGGCATTCGCCAATCCGCAGGGCTCGCCGATCCGCGAACTGTTTCCTTATCTCAGCCGCCCCGGCATGATCTCGCTGGCTGGTGGCTATCCATCGCCCAGCCTGTTTGATCAGGAAGGGCTCGCAACGGCGGCGGCACAGGCCATGACCACGGGGGCCACCGCACTGCAGTATGGTGCTACCGAAGGCTCACCCGCACTGCGTGAACAACTGGCGGCGCAGTGCCAGGCGCGCGGCATTCGCTGTGCAGCCAGCGACGTACTGGTGACCACCGGCTCCCAGCAGGGCTTTGATCTGTTGCTGCGGGTGCTGGTGCAGCCCGGTGATGTGGTGTGCGTGGAGACGCCGGCCTATCCGGCGACCATTGCGGCGTTGCGCCAGGCCGGTGCCCGTATCCTGAGCACACCGGTGGATGGGCATGGCCTGAACGTGGATGCATTGCAGGTGCTGCTGGAAGAGCTGCCTGCAGATGAGCGCCCGCGTCTCCTCTATACCGTGCCCAATTTCTCCAACCCCTGCGGCACCTTGCTGACGCAGGAGCGGCGAACCAGGCTGGTGCAACTGGCACTGCAATACGGCTTTGTTGTGGTGGAAGACGATCCCTACGGCGAACTGGCCTTTACCGACCAGCGCCCCGCGCCGGTTTATGCAGCGGCGCAGCAGCTGCTGCAAGAGCAGAGAGGCGAGGCGGAAGGCGAGAACCCGGTTGTATACCTGTCGAGCCTCTCCAAAACCGTGGCACCCGGCTTGCGCGTGGGCTGGATGGTGGCAGACCCCGCCGTGCTGCGCCGCTGCATTGTGGCCAAGCAGACCAACGACTTGTGCACTTCGCCGCTGGCGCAGGCGGTGGCGGCGAGCTACCTGCAGTCGGGCCGCTACGCCCAGGCGGTGGCTGCGGCGTGTGCCGAGTACCGGCGCCGCATGCAGGCGCTGACCGATGGAATGAAGGCCCGACTGGGTGATCTTGTGCAGTTTGTGCAGCCTGCAGGCGGCATGTTTGTCTGGCTCACATTCGACAAAGGCATTGATCCGCAAAAGCTGTTTGATGCAGCGGTTGCTGCCAATGTGATCTTTGTGCCGGGCAAGGCCTTTTATGCCGACAATGCCGATCTGCACTCCATGCGCCTGTCCTTCGCTGCACCGGATGTGGCGCAGATCGAGCAGGCCGTGGAGCGCCTGGCACAGGCATTCGAGGAGGCGCGATAAGGGCTGGTTCTAGGCTTCAGCTTTTTTGCATACCCAGGCCCGCGGTTTTCATGGAGCCGCGGGCCTTTTCACGCCAGCGATTGCTCGGAGGCGGGTACCGCCCGCCTTGTGTGCCACCAGTCAGTTGCCCTGCATTCTTTGGCGCGTGTCCTCGTCCACCGCCTGGCGTAGCGCTGCAAAGAGCGGCGTGGCATCAGTGTATTGGCGACCATAGGAGAGGTTGAAGCCGTAATCGAAATCCGCAGGGTTCTGCCCCTGGTTGTGCTGCAGGATGGTCTCCAGCTTGTCCAGCGCCTTGACCGCCCGGGCCTCGGGGCTGGCGGCATCTTCGTACTCCTGCCACAGGGCCAGCAAGGCATCCTGCTGCGCGGACTCCAGCGTTTGGCTCAGTTGCAGCAGATCGCTTTTTTCCTGCGCGCTCTTGTCGGGATGTGCGCCTTTGTCGATGGCGGGAATATCGCCGTGAATGGCCTCGCCCAGGTCGTGAATGATGCACATCTTGAGCAGTTTGCACATGTCGAGCGGGCCCAGTTCCTGCTCGAATGTCATGGCCATCAGGCACAGCCGCCAGCTGTGTTCGGCGGTGCTTTCTGGTCTGCCGGTGGAAGTATGCGCGCTTCTGAGCACGCTCTTGAGACGCTCGGCTTCGCGCAGGAATTGCAGCTGGCCCAGGAGGTTCTTGCTTGTCATGGATTCTTTGGGATGAACTTGTTTCAAGACCAAGCCTATCGGATCTGCCTCTACCCATGTGGCGTGGGGATTTCGTGTGTTTTGCCAACCGCTGCAAATCACATCGCGCGGGCGTAGAAACACATGCGCGACAGCACTTGCGCAGAGCCGCCTCTAGCATGGCATGCGCTTAGCCCGACAGATCACAGACAAGGAGAGCCGCATGGCCGCAGGGAACTGGAAACGCCTATGGGTAATGGCTGCTGCATGCGCGGCCGCCTTTGCAGCGCAGGCCGCATACCCGGACAAGCCGATCAAGATCATCGTGCCCGGAGTGGCAGGTGGCAGCCCCGATGTGCTCACGCGCCTGATCGGCAACGAGCTGTCCAAAAAACTGGGCCAGCCTGTGGTAATCGACAACAAGGGCGGCGCGGGCGGCAATATCGGCATCCAGGCCCTGGTCAGCGCTGCGCCCGACGGCTACACGCTGGCCTATGGCAACAATGCCACGCTGACGACCAACGAGTTTCTTTTCAGCCGCTTGCCCTACAACCCGCAGACTCTGGTGCTGGTGGGCGGTATAGCCACCACCAGCAGCTTCTTGCTGGTCAACAACAACGTGCCTGCCAAAACGGTGACCGAGCTTGTGGCCTACGGCAAGAAGGCAGACAAGCCCTTGCAGTATGGATCGGGGGGCATCGGCACCACCAGCCATCTGGGAGCGGAGCTGTTCAAGACGAAGATGGGCCTGCAATCGGCGGAACACATTCCTTACAAGGGCTCGCCGCAGGCCATGGGCGACTTGATGGCAGGTAGCCTGCAGTTCTATTTTGAGAACATTGTGACCGCTGCCCCGCAGGTACAGGCTGGCAAGGTGCGCGCGTTGGCGGTGACCAGCAAGGAGCGCTCACCCCAGTTCCCCGATCTGCCGACGATGCAGGAAGCCGGGGTGCCCGGCTTCGTGATGAATGCCTGGGGCGGGTTGGTGGCACCGCCGGGTACACCACGCGATGTGGTGATGGCGCTGAACACCGCGCTGAACGACGTGCTCAAAACCCCCGAGATCATTGCGCAGCTCGATCGGATGGCTTTCAAGCCTCTGGGCGGGCCGCCGGAAGCCTTCAAGACCTTGGCCGATTCGGAGCGCGCGCAATGGGGCGCCGTGGTCAAGGCCAGTGGCGCCAAGGTGGATTGATAATTTTTGATTGAAAATGGCCTTTGGCGCTTTCCCAGATTGCGCTGACAGCTTCTGTTTTTATAGTGTTTTCATCGTATTGAACCTCGGGGCTGCACCATGGCAGAACAGCATTTTGAGATATTGATTCGCGGTGGCGAAGTGATTGACGGCAGCAAGCGCCCGCGCTTCAAGGCCGATGTGGGCATTCGCGCGGGCCAGATTGCGGCCATCGGCGATCTGCAGGCTGCCACGGCTGACCAGGTCATCGATGCGGCAGGCAAGATCGTCGCGCCCGGTTTCATCGATTCGCATACGCACGATGACCAGGCGTTGCTGCTGCAGCCTCAGATGGAGTTCAAGGTGTCGCAAGGCGTGACGGCGGTGGTGACAGGCAACTGCGGTATCAGCGTGGCGCCACTGCTGCCGGAATCGCCTATGCCTGCGCCGCTCAATCTGCTGAGCGACGCGAAGACCCGGTTTTCCACCTTCAAGGAGTACCTGGCCGCACTCACGGCAGCGCCGCCTGCCGTCAATGTGATCCCCATGGTGGGCCACACCAACCTGCGCGTGCTGGCGATGAGCGATCTGAACCGCGCAGCCAGCCAGGACGAGATTGCGCACATGCAGGCGCTGCTGCGCGAGGCGCTGGCGGCGGGCGCCGTAGGACTCTCCACCGGTACTTACTATCCGCCGGCTGCCGCCGCGACTACCGAAGAAGTGAGCGAGGTAGCCAAGCCCCTGGCTGAATTCGATGCGCTGTACGTAACCCATATGCGCGACGAAGGTGTGCACTGCCAGCAGTCTATCGACGAAACCCTGCAGATTGGCCGAGGTGCGCAGGCCGCCGTGGTCATTTCGCACCACAAGCTGGCGGGCCAGGCCAACTGGGGCAATTCGACCAAGACCCTGCCGCAGATCGATTCGGCGATGCATTGCCAGTGCGTATCGCTCGACTGCTACCCCTACCATGCCAGCTCCACCATGCTGCACCTGCAGGAAGAGCGCCTGCCCGGCAAGATACTGATCGCCACCAGCGAGCCGCACCCGGAGCTGCAAGGCAAGGAGCTGGGCGAGGTCGCCAAGGGTTGGGGCGTCTCCCGCGCCGAAGCATCGGCCCGCCTGCAACCAGCCAGCGCCATCTACTTCAGCATGGACGAGCGCGATGTGCAGCGCATCCTCCGTTTCGAGCCCACCATGATCGGTTCGGACGGCATTCCTTCCAACGAGCGCCCGCACCCGCGCCTGTGGGGCACCTTCCCGCGCGTGCTGGGCCACTACAGCCGCGATGTAGGCCTGTTTCCGCTGGAGACCGCCGTGTGGAAGATGACGGGCCTGACTGCTCAGGTCTTTGGTGTTGAGCGCCGTGGAGTGCTGGCGGAAGGCAACTTTGCCGATGTGACCGTGTTCGATCCGCACACGGTACGCGACACCGCTACCTTTGACGACCCGATGCAGGCCGCTGCAGGCATTGACTGTGTGATCGTGAACGGCGCTGTCGCCTACGAAGCGGGTACCTACCTGGGAACGCGTACAGGCGCGGTGCTCAAGCGCACGGCGCCAGCCAAGAAGAGCCCTGGGATGGCTGCATAAGCATGGAATTTTGAAGAAATTGGCTCCCGACATGCGTCGGATAAGCGTTAGATGCTAATTAATTGATAGCAGTCTTGTCCGCATACAGGCATGAAAAAACCCGGCCACCAAAAGGTGCCGGGTTTTCTGTATCAGGCCCTGGCGCAGAACGCCGAGGCCCGATGGTGTGCTATGACAGCGGTGGCAATTACATGCCCATGCCGCCCATGCCACCCATGCCGCCCATGTCGGGCATGGCAGGAGCGGATTCAGCCTTGGGGGCTTCTGCGATCATGCACTCGGTGGTCAACAGCAGCGATGCCACGGAAGCAGCGTTCTGCAGTGCGGTACGGGTCACCTTGGTTGGGTCCAGGATACCCATTTCCAGCATGTCGCCGTAGGTGTCGTTGGCAGCATTGAAGCCGAAGTTGCCGTTGCCCTTGAGCACGGCATCCACCACCACCGATGGCTCGCCACCGGCGTTGGACACGATTTCACGCAGAGGCGCTTCGATGGCCTTGAGCACCAGCTTGATGCCGGCGTCTTGCTCGGCATTGCCGGTAGCCAGGCTGCCCACGGCTTGCTTGGCGCGCAGCAGGGCCACGCCACCGCCGGCCACAATGCCTTCTTCCACGGCAGCACGGGTTGCGTGCAGCGCGTCTTCCACGCGGGCCTTCTTTTCCTTCATTTCGACTTCGGTTGCAGCGCCAACCTTGATCACAGCAACACCGCCGGCCAGCTTGGCCACGCGCTCTTGCAGCTTTTCACGGTCGTAGTCGCTGGTCGCTTCTTCGATCTGGGCACGGATTTGCTTGACGCGGGCTTCGATTTCAGCAGCTTGACCAGCACCGTCGATGATGGTGGTGTTTTCCTTGCCGATTTCGACGCGCTGGGCTTGGCCCAGGTCTTCCAGGGTCACCTTTTCCAGGGACAGGCCGACTTCTTCAGCGATGACCTTGCCACCGGTCAGGATGGCGATGTCTTCCAGCATGGCCTTGCGGCGGTCGCCGAAGCCAGGAGCCTTCACAGCCACAACCTTCAGGATGCCGCGGATGGTGTTGACCACCAGGGTTGCCAGGGCTTCGCCTTCGACGTCTTCTGCAATGATCAGCAGAGGACGGCCAGCCTTGGCCACGGCTTCCAGCGTAGGCAGCAGGTCACGGATGTTGCTGATCTTCTTGTCGAACAGCAGCACGAAGGGGTTGTCCAGGACAGCGGCTTGCTTTTCTGGGTTGTTGATGAAGTAGGGCGACAGGTAGCCGCGGTCAAACTGCATGCCTTCAACGACGTCGAGTTCGTTGTCCAGCGACTTGCCTTCTTCGACGGTGATCACGCCTTCCTTGCCGACCTTGTCCATCGCGTCAGCAATGATCTTGCCCACGGATTCGTCGGAGTTGGCGGAGATCGAGCCGACCTGGGCGATTTCCTTGGAGGTGGTGGTAGCCTTGGATTGCTTCTTGAGCTCTTCCACCAGGGCGGCGACAGCCTTGTCGATGCCGCGCTTGAGGTCCATTGGGTTCAGGCCAGCGGCCACGTACTTGGAGCCTTCGCGCACGATGGCCTGGGCCAGCACGGTAGCGGTGGTGGTGCCGTCACCGGCGATGTCGTTGGTCTTGGAGGCCACTTCCTTCACGAGCTGGGCGCCCATGTTCTGCAGCTTGTCCTTGAGTTCCACTTCCTTGGCCACGGACACACCGTCCTTGGTCACGGTAGGGGCGCCGAACGAGCGCTCCAGCACCACGTTGCGGCCCTTGGGGCCCAGGGTTACCTTGACGGCGTTTGCCAGAATGTTCACGCCTTCAACCATGCGTGCACGTGCTTCACCGCCGAATACTACGTCTTTTGCTGCCATTTTTGGCTCCTACAAAGATTGGGTTCAAATATGCTTCCAGGGCCGATGTATCAAACTCTGGTAGCTATGAAAATTGAATGAGCGAAAAGATTACTTTTCGACGACTGCGAACAGGTCTTCTTCTTTCATTACCAGCAACTCGTTGCCGTCGACCTTCACGGTCTGGCCAGAGTACTTGCCGAACAGCACGCGGTCACCGACCTTCACGCCCATGGCGATGGCTTCGCCCTTGTCGTTCTTCTTGCCTGGGCCGACAGCCAGCACTTCGCCTTGGTCGGGCTTTTCCGCTGCGTTGTCAGGAATGTAGATGCCCGAAGCCGTCTTGGTTTCGTTTTCCAGGCGCTTAACGATCACGCGATCGTGCAGAGGACGCAGGTTCATAACAACTCCTTCAATATCAAATACCGGGTTTTGATGGGAAAAGGCCCAGCGCAAAGGGCCAAGCCTTGAGTGCAAAACGGTCAGGAATGGCGAACCAGAGCCGCTAACACAACCCAGCAAATCGTAGATTTACGGTTGAGACGAGGCGCGAGGCAGCAGGCAGTACAGATATACGACAAGGCCGAGCAACGACGTATCAAGGGTTGTGTTAGCGGCACTTAGCACTCCACCCCTTCGAGTGCTAATAATAAGGGTGTTTGATGACAGTTCAAGAGCGGGGGGTTAAAAAATCGGCGTTGGCCGCTCATGGTCTTGCAGGGTTTCAGGCGAAAATGAGAATAAGCGCTTGCAGCGCAAGCGCATATAGCTATTGAAACAGGAGCAAATTGGAGCCTTCGTATCTTTTGAAGGAAGCCATCAGCCCGCCAGATCGACCTTCAGGGTGGCTGCAATCATCTGCACGAGCAGGGTTTCAGCCGCCAGGTAATCGGTGGGTTCAAGCTGGCTTTGGCCCAGCAGCAAAGCAAACTGGGTGCGCTGGTCCACGTAGCCCTGGGTCAGTGCCCAGATGGTGAACATCAGATGGGTGAAATCGACCCGCGCAATCAGGCCTTGCGTGGCCCAGTACTCAAACACGGCCACGTTGGCCGCCAGCAGCGGTGCAATGCGTTCGCGCACGGCAGCGCCCGCAAAGGGGGCACCCGCAATCATCTCCTTGGTGAACAGTTGGCTCGCAAAGGGGCGGTTGCGCGAAAACGCAAACTTGGCGCGGATGTACTCGCGGATCTGCTGGCGGGGATCACCGTCTTTGGACAGGTCTGTCATGTGGACAAGCCAGTCGTCCAGCAGCGATTCGAGTACGGCCTGGTACAGCGCCTCCTTGCTGGGGTAGTAGTACAGCAGGTTGTGGCGGCTGAAACCCGATGCTGCGCCAATGGCCTCGAGCGAGGCGCCCTCAAAACCATCGCGTGCAAACACTTCTTCGGCGCAGGAGAGGATGTGGTTCTGCTTGCGCAGGCGTGCCGCCGACGGGCCGCGCAGCAGGCTGTAGCCCGAAGATGAATCCGCGGAGGCGGTGGAGGACGGTGACGCGCTGGACATGGCAACTCACAAGCTCGGATGGCGCCACAAGCTGGGACGGGCGCCTACCTGCCTATTGTGCGGCCAGATGCCATGCCCATTGCGTACTTTGATGCACAACAAAATGAACCCAGTCTTTCAGGTGTATGAAGTGGCGGTGCTCAGCACGCTGCGCGCAAGCAGTCCGTAATCGATTGTTCAATGCTAGTGTTTTTACCAGTGCGTAAAACTTTAATAAGGCTTTTAATGGATTTCAACAGCGTTGCGGCAACAGCAGCGCAGAAGATAAAACACCCACGATGAGGGCCTGATGAACCCTCCCCGGTTGGTGCAGCTTTGGAGGCAGACGGATTGCGCAGCATTCCAGTCTGCTTGGTTGAGTTGTGGATGCGATGGCGCTGGGAAGGCGGCAGAGTCACGACGCCGCTCGAACTGGTGCTGATAACCCGGTCGAGGAGGATGAGTCATGGACGGATCCAAGGGATGCGGTGTGCGCGCAGGACGGCTTGGCGCGGATCAATACGCCGACAATTTTTCCGATGCACACCCGCCGCTGACGTGGGCGCAGGCATCGATCGAAGCCGAGCGCTGCTATTACTGCTACGACGCGCCCTGTGCCACGGCCTGTCCCACCAGCATCGATGTGCCCAGCTTCATTGCCCGCATCGCGCAGGACAATATCCGGGGCGCGGCCAAAACCATTCTCGAATCGAATCCGCTGGGCGGCATGTGCGCCCGGGTGTGCCCCACCGAGGTGCTGTGCGAGCAGGCCTGCGTGCGCAACACCAATGAGGACAAGCCAGTGGAAATCGGCGCACTGCAGCGCTACGCAACCGACCGGTTCATGGCTGCTGGCGGCGCCCCGCTGTTCAAGCGGGCCGACCCCACGGGCAAGAAGGTGGCCGTGGTGGGGGCGGGCCCTGCCGGGCTGGCATGCGCACACCTGCTGGCCTTGCAAGGTCACGATGTGAGCCTGCTGGACGCCAAGCCCAAGCTCGGTGGCTTGAATGAGTATGGCCTTGCCAGCTACAAGACCGCCGATGATTTCGCGCAGAAGGAAATTGACTGGCTGCTGTCGGTGGGGGGCATTGCCCCACGAAACAACCAGCGGCTGGGCCGTGACTTTACCCTGGACAGCCTGCTGGCCAGCCACGACGCCGTGTTTCTGGGCCTGGGCCTTGCCGGTGTCAATGATCTGGGCATTGCCGAGCCAGCGGCCCAGGGCTTGCGCAACGCGGTCGATTTCATTGCCGATATTCGCCAGGCGAGCGATAAATCCACGGTGCCTGTGGGCCGGCGTGTAGTGGTGATCGGTGGCGGCATGACTGCGGTGGATGCCGCCGTCCAGGCCCGCCTGCTGGGCGCAGAAGAAGTCACCATCGTCTACCGGCGCGGACAGGATGCCATGTCGGCGTCGACCGTGGAGCAGCAATGGGCGCAGACCCATGGCGTGACGATCCGTCTGTGGGCAGCGCCGCAGGAGGTGCTGGTGGAAAACGGTGCAGTTACCGGCATACGCCTGGCAGGCACGCAGCAGGTGGATGGCAAGCTGCAGAACACTGGGGAAACCACGGTGCTTGCTGCCGACATGGTGCTCAAGGCC
Organism: Comamonas sp. 4034; assembly: GCF_050434545.1. Classification (NCBI taxonomy): domain Bacteria; kingdom Pseudomonadati; phylum Pseudomonadota; class Betaproteobacteria; order Burkholderiales; family Comamonadaceae; genus Comamonas; species Comamonas sp. 4034. The sequence continues at coordinate 131,528 of NZ_JBNDIT010000005.1, forward strand.
ATCGGGCAGAGCTATATCGCAGAGCCTGCGGGTTCGCGTGTTGCTCTCAAGGGGGGGCGGATCGAGACGGACGATGACGGCCAGACCAGCGTGGAGCGGGTATGGGCCGGGGGTGACTGCCGTTGGGGCGGCCGCGATCTGACGGTGGAGGCTGTGGAGCATGGCAAACGCGCCGCTGCAGCCATGCACCGCATGCTGATGCGCGAAGTCGGCATCAGCGCATGACAGCGCGCAATACGCACCGTTTCCACTGAATCAAGGAGTCGTCATGGCCGATATTCGCAGCAATTTCCTGGGTATCCGCAGTCCCAATCCCTTCTGGCTGGCGTCTGCGCCTCCCACCGACAAGGAAATCAATGTCACCCGCGCCTACGAAGCCGGCTGGGGCGGCGTGGTCTGGAAGACGCTGGGTGAGGACCCGCATGTGGTCAACGTCAACGGGCCGCGTTATTCCACGCTCATGTCGCAGGACCGGCGCGTGGTGGGCCTCAACAACATCGAGCTGATCACCGACCGGCCGTTGAAGACCAATCTGGAAGAGATGACCCGGGTGAAGCGGGCCTGGCCGGACCGCGCGCTGATTGCATCGCTGATGGTGCCTTGCGTGGAAGAGAGCTGGAAGCGCATCCTGCCGATGGTTGAAGACACCGGCGCCGATGGTATCGAGCTGAATTTTGGCTGCCCACACGGCATGAGTGAGCGTGGCATGGGCGCGGCAGTTGGCCAGGTACCTGAGTACATCCAGATGGTGACCGAATGGTGCAAGCACTACAGCCGTCTGCCGGTGATCGTGAAGCTCACGCCCAACATCACGGATGTGCGTTTTCCGGCGCGGGCGGCCAAGGCGGGCGGGGCCGATGCGGTGTCGCTGATCAACACCATCAATTCGGTGATGGGCGTGAACCTGGATACGCTGGTGATGCACCCCAGCACCGACGGACAGGGGTCGCACGGTGGCTACTGCGGCCCAGCCGTCAAACCGATTGCCCAGAACATGGTGGCCGAGATCGCCCGCGATCCGCAGACTGCGGGCCTGCCCATCTCGGGGATTGGCGGCATCACCACCTGGAAGGATGCGGCCGAATACATTGCGCTGGGTTGCGGCACGGTGCAGGTGTGCACCGCCGCCATGGTGTATGGCTTCAAGATCGTGCAGGACATGTGCGATGGCCTGTCGAACTACATGGACTCGCATGGTTTCAAGACCATCGATGACTTCTGTGGCCGTGCGGTGCCCACCGTCAAGGACTGGAAGGACCTGAACCTCAACCACATCGACAAGGCGGTGATCAACCAGGACAGCTGCATCCAGTGCGGGCGCTGCCATGTGGTGTGCGAAGACACCTCGCACCAGGCCATCTTCTATAACAAGGGCGAGGCGGGTGAACGCCGCTTCGAGGTGAACGAAGCCGAATGCGTGGGCTGCAACCTGTGCGTCTCGATCTGCCCGGTGCCCGACACGATCTCGATGCGCAGCCTTCAGCCCGGTGAGGTGGACGCGCGCACCGGCAAAGCCGTGACGGGCGAGTATGCCAACTGGACGACACACCCCAACAACCCGGCTCGGGTGACGGCGCAGGTCGCGCCATAAATGGCTGGCGCGCTATCACCTGTGGTGGCGCGCTTTTTGCTTTGTCAGAAGTGCCTACAGGATGGAACGCAAGATTTTGGATTTGGATGATTAGAACGTATTGAAAACACCTCTCAAGGAGTGAGCAATGTCCCATGACGCGCAAGCAGGAGGCGCCGCTGGCAGTGAAGCCGGCGGCCTCTGGAACCACGACCTCGCACCCACGCAAGCATCGCAGCGAACGTGGACGTGGTACCACTTCACGGCGTTGTGGATAGGCATGGTGATGTGCATTCCAGCCTACACGCTGGCAGCCAGCCTGGTGGAGGGCGGCATGTCGGCCATGCAGGCGGTCATGACCGTTTTCATCGCCAATGTAATCGTGCTCGTGCCAATGCTGCTCATCGGGCATGCGGGTGCCAAATATGGCATTCCTTATGCAGTGCTGGCGCGCGCATCGTTTGGCACCCGGGGGGCCAAGCTCCCAGCGGTTCTGCGCGCCCTGGTGGCTTGCGGCTGGTACGGCATCCAGACCTGGTTCGGCGGCCTGATGATCTATACGCTACTGGGTGTGATCATTGGTCATCCGCTCGAGAGCGAAAAAATTGCTGGCCTGGGCATCAACATCGCGCAGCTCATCTGCTTCCTGGTCTTCTGGGCCATTCAGTTCTATTTTGTGGTGCATGGCATCGAGTCCATCCGCAAGCTCGAAACCTATACGGCCCCGGCCAAGATCCTGATCTGCTTTGTGCTGCTGTGGTGGGTGTATGAAAAGGCTGGCGGCTTTGGCCCGATTCTGGACAAACCGTCCGCATTTGCCCCGGGCGAAGCCAAGGCGGGTCAATTCTGGGGCACTTTCTGGCCGTCGCTCACGGCCATGATCGGTTTTTGGGCCACGCTGGCGCTGAACATTCCTGACTTCACCCGTTTTGCCCGGTCGCAGCGTGACCAGGTGGTGGGCCAGGCCATTGGCCTGCCTGTGCCCATGGGGCTGCTGGCGGCGCTGGCGGTGATCGTCACCTCGGCCACCGTCGTCATCTACGGCAAGGCGCTGTGGGATCCCGTGGATGTGGCTGCGCGCATGACCGGAGCTGCTGTGCTCATCGCGCTCATCGTGCTGCTGGTAGACACGGTGAGCGTCAACCTGGCTGCCAACTTGGTGGGGCCGGCCTACGACTTCTCCGCGCTCGACCCCAAGCGCATCAGCTACCGCACGGGCGGCTACATCACGGTGGCGATTGCCATCCTGATGATGCCCTGGAAGATTCTGGAGTCGACCCAAGGCTACATCTTCACCTGGCTGATCGGATACTCCGCGCTGCTGGGCCCCATTGCCGGGATCTTGATGGTGGATTACTTCCTCATCCGCCGCACGCAGCTCGATGTGCCCGAACTCTACCGCGAAGGCGGCAAGTACAGCTATTCCGGCGGCTGGAACTGGGTGGCGATTGCCGCATTCGCCTGCGGTGTGGCGCCCAATATTCCGGGCTTTCTGAATGCGGCGTTTCCTGCCAGCTTCCCGAACGTGGGGACCATCTTCAAGGATCTGTATGCGTATGCGTGGTTCATCGGCCTCTTCATTGCAGGCGTGGTGTACCGCATCGGCATGGGAAGCCATGTAGTGGCCTCGCAGACCGCATTGCGACGGGCGTGAGCGGGGCCTGCGCGATTTTTGTGACGTGAATGCAAAGGAGAGACATGATGAGCACAGCCAGCCGCCCCCTTTTGATCCGTGGTGGCACCGTAGTGAACGCAGACCGCGAAGAGCGTGCCGATGTGCTGCTGGCAGACGGCAAGATCGTTGCAGTGGGTGAGGGGGCTGCAGCGCAGGCGCCTTCGGGCACCGAAACACTGGACGCCAGCGGCCAGTATGTGATGCCCGGCGGCATCGATCCTCACACGCACATGCAGTTGCCCTTCATGGGCACGGTCACCGCCGACGACTTCTTCACCGGCACGGCAGCAGGCCTTGCCGGTGGCACCACGAGCATCATTGACTTTGTGATTCCCGATCCGCAGGAGCCGCTGATGGATGCCTACCGCAAGTGGCGCGGCTGGGCGGAAAAAGCGGCATCCGACTATTCCTTCCATGTGGCCGTGACCTGGTGGAGCGATCAGGTGCGCGAGGACATGGGGGTGCTGGTGCGCGATGAGGGCATCAACAGCTTCAAGCACTTCATGGCCTATAAGAACGCCATCATGTGCGACGATGAAACGCTGGTCAACAGCTTCCGGCGCGCGCTGGAGCTGGGCGCAATGCCCACTGTGCACGCCGAGAACGGCGAACTGGTCTATCTGCTGCAGCAGGAAGTGGCGCGCATGGGCATCACCGGCCCCGAAGGCCATCCGTTGTCGCGCCCGCCCATGGTCGAGGCCGAAGCTGCCAATCGCGCCATTGCGATTGCCGATGTGCTGGGCGTGCCCATCTACGTGGTGCATGTGAGCTGCATCGAGGCGGCAGATGCCATTGCCCGTGCCCGTGCGCGCGGTCAGCGCGTCTATGGCGAAGTGCTGGCCGGTCACCTGACGATTGATGACAGCGTGTACCGCCATCCCGATTACGCCACTGCCGCAGCTTATGTGATGAGCCCGCCGTTTCGCCCCAAGGAGCACCAGGAGGCGCTGTGGCGCGGCCTGCAGGCCGGTCACCTGCACACCACGGCAACGGACCATTGCACGTTCTGCGCTGCACAAAAGGCAGCTGGCAAAGACAACTTTGCCAAGACGCCCAACGGCACCGGCGGCGTCGAAGAGCGCATGGCTGTGGTGTGGGATGCCGGCGTGAATACGGGGCGCCTCACGCCCAGCGAATTCGTCGCCATTACCTCGGCCAACACGGCCAAACTGTTCAACGTCTATCCGCGCAAGGGCTTCATCGGCGCGGGCGCAGATGCAGATGTGGTGCTGTGGGACCCGAAAGCCACCAAGACGCTGTCGGTGAAGACCCAGTACTCCAAGGGCGACTTCAACATCTTTGAGGGCCGACAGGTGACAGGCCTGCCCAGCCACACCATCAGCCGCGGCAAGGTCGTGTATGCCAATGGCGATCTGCGGGCCGAGAAGAATGCAGGCCAGTATTTCAAGCGGCCGGCGTTCGGCCCCAACTTCCAGGCGGTGCAAAAGCGCGCGCAGGAAATGGCGCCCACGGCTGTTGCTCGCGCGCAATGAAACAAGGAGATCGAACATGGACACGAAAGTGAAGACCGATACCAGCCAGTTGCGCGTCAATGGAGAGCGGCTCTGGAATTCGCTGATGGAGTTGGCCCAGATTGGCGCTACCGCCAAGGGTGGCGTGTGCCGTCTGGCGCTGACCGACCTCGACTGCCAGGGCCGCGACCTGGTGACGCGCTGGGCGCAGGAGGCAGGCATGACCGTTACCATCGACAAGATTGGCAATGGTTTCATGCGCCGCCCCGGCCGCAACAACAGCCTGCCGCCCATCATGACGGGCAGCCACATCGACACCCAGCCCACGGGCGGCAAGTTCGACGGCAACTACGGCGTGCTCGCAGGCATCGAGGTGGTGCGCACGCTCAACGACCACGGCATAGAGACGGAAGCGCCGATCGAGGTGGCATTCTGGACGAACGAAGAAGGCTCCCGCTTTGTGCCGGTGATGATGGGCTCGGGCGTTTTTGCCAAGGCATTTACGCTGGAGCACGCCTATGCCGCGAAGGACACCGAAGGCAAGAGCGTGAAGGACGAGCTTGCGCGCATCGGCTACATCGGCCCGCAGGAGCCGGGCGATCACCCCATTGGCTACTACTTCGAAACCCATATCGAGCAGGGTCCGGTGCTGGAAGACCACGACAAGACCATTGGCGTGGTGACCGGTGTGCTGGGCATTCGCTGGTACGACTGCACCGTCACCGGCATGGAAGCGCACGCCGGCCCCACACCCATGGCGCTGCGCAAGGACGCACTCCAGGTCGCCACCCAGGTAATGCAGGAGGTGGTGGCCTGCGCGCACCGCCACCCGCCGCACGGGCGCGGAACGGTAGGCATGGTGCATGTGCACCCCAACAGCCGCAATGTGATTCCGGGAGAGGTGAAATTCAGCATCGACCTGCGCAATGCGACCGATGCCGACTGCGAAGCTATGGATCAGGACATTCGTGCGGTGGCGGATCGTATCAGCCGAGAAACAGGGCTGCCGATCAAGATCGATCTGGTGTCCAGCTATACCGCGCAGCCTTTCAATCCCGATTGCATCGACGCCGTGCGGCGTGGCGCGCAGATGCTGGGCTATTCACACATGGATGCCGTCTCCGGCGCGGGCCACGATGCCGTCTACATGGCGCGTCTGGCGCCTGCGGGCATGATCTTCATTCCCTGCAAGGACGGCATATCGCACAACGAGATCGAAGATGCCAAACCCGAGCACATCACAGCTGGCTGCAATGTGTTGCTGCACGCCATGCTGGAGCGGGCGGGCCGTTAAGCCCTTGAGAGGCACTACGGGGGGCGCGTGCCCCTCAGAACGTGTTTACGATCTCTATGCAGCCGTGAGGAGATCGTAAACACGTTCTCAGGCCTGAGCCAGATCGCGCAGGGCCTGTCCGGTCATGCGGTAGCGAATCCACTCGCTCTGCGGCTTGGCGCCGAGGCTGTCGTAGAACTGGATCGAGGGCGTGTTCCAGTCGAGCACGCTCCATTCGAAGCGGCCGCAGTCCTTTTCTACCGCAATACGGGCCAGGTGCCGCAAGATGGCCTTGCCCGCGCCGCTGCCGCGATAGGCAGGGTCTACATACAGGTCTTCCAGGTACAGGCCGTTGCGTCCTTGCCAGGTGGAGTAGTTGAAGAAGTAAACCGCAAACCCGATGGCCTGGCCATCCTGCTCGCAGATCAGCCCGTGTGCCGTCGTGCCTTCGCTGAACATGGTCTTGTGCACATGTGCGGGTGTCGAAAGCACCTCGTGCTCGGCATTTTCGTAAACGGCCAAGTCGCGCACAAAGCGCAGGATGGTGTCGGTGTCGGCGATGGTAGCGGGACGGATTTGGATTGTCATAACAAAGTATATGTAACACCAACGTTACTTGGTGGATAAATAAATGGCGATTTGAGGCGACGAATGCTCCGACGAGTTAGGTCTGGGCAGGCCGACCGTGCGCAAGCTGTTGATGGCAAACTTGGGCGTCCCGGCCACTGGCCAGGCATCAATGCACATGCCGCATCCAACGCTGTGCTAGCTGGAAGAAAACACCCATCCACAGCATGATGAAGCCCGTCAGGAAGACGGCCATATGGCGCTCCACCTCAACCATCCCATCGCCGAATACCGCGCTGAACAGTGTGTAGAAGCACACCAGGCCACCAACCCAGATTGCGCAGGCCCAGAGGGTGTCTTTGCCACGCGAGACGAGTGAGAACACGAAGGCCATCGCCGCGATGAGCGTCATCATCGCGAGGCCAACGTAGTACAACGGTCGGGGCGATGCAACGATGAGAGACGATGGCGAGGATGCGAACAGTGCGGGTGCCAACTCGCTGGCATGGTGGGGAAAGTAGTGCTTGATGAAACCGTAGACAAACTGGTACTCGTTCACACCATTCAACAAGGTCTTTGCAATGGTTGCTGGCTGTCGGAATGCCAGGTTCAACAACTTGAAGCGGTTCACCTGACTGACTTCGGGACAGGTGTTGACCCGTTGTTCGTTGAACATATGGGCGCTGACTCCCGCAAACTGCGCACATTCGGGTCGAAGGCCGAGGGCGGCTGCGGCTTCTTGTGGATTGCTGGAATTCATCAGCACGCCATAGAAGATTGTGTCGGTGCGGTTGACGCGGTCGATGTTTGCGTATAAGTCCTTGCTCTCGACGGGCCGCAGGTACAGCTGGCACAGACCGGCCAACGTAATACTGCAGAGCACGGCTACAGCGTGAGACGGATAACGCCTGCCGTTCATGAGAACAAACAGTGCCGCCATCACGACACCCAGGAACATATATTGCTGGTTCGAGAAGCCTAGGAAGAAGGTCAAGCCTGCCATCAACAGCCAGCCTGAGCGATGGTGTGTGAAGGCATTGAAGCGGCAGGCCAACAAGGCTACGGCTAAGAATAGCGAGAAGAACAGGCTGGTGAACACCGGGTAGAGCGAATGAAAGTACATCAGGACGCTCAGATCCCCCAGCAGCAATACGAAGCTGATAGTAAGAAACAGGCGCAACCGCATGCTGCTGATGGCGAAAAGTAGCCACGAAAACGCCACCAATACCACTGCGAGCTTGGCATAGCCAAGTTGTTGCAATGAAAAGTGATCGCCCAATTTGTGCCAGAGCCTCAGACTGCTGAGGTACAGCGTTTCGGTGGAGGGATTGCAGAACTGCCAGAGCCTCTCGCCGTTGTAAACAAGTGTGGCGACGACTCTGTCCGGTGCCGGGCTGTGAAAGAACTCAGAGCGTTCGTCGAAGTTCCAGATGCCCACGCAGCTCGAAGTGCGTAGGAAGTCAAAGTTATTCGGGTAGCCGAGCAATGGGGTGTGCGTGGAGAAGGTAAAGAATCGGATCAGGCCGATCAATACCAGCACTGCAATGACCAACCAGGGCCAGCGCTGATTCATTCGATCAGAAGGGCTTACGTGCATGAAGGCTATTGTCCATTGCCAGCCAACAGTTTTTGCAGAATCTGGAAATGGTCTTCAAAGAACTCTGCCTCGCGCGCCCGGATGGCGTCGATGCTGAGCCAGAAGGCTTCTGCGGCATCGTCATCGGCACGCACGGCGGGCTTGGGGCTCTGCTTCAGGTCAAAGTAATGCACATGGGTGATGGTGCGACCGCGCTGGCTGCGGTCCGGGTGGTCGAACACGGTGACCGACTGCAGTGCGGCGCGGAGGCTGGGCTCTTCCAGCGCGCAGTGGGTCTCTTCCTGCAGCTCGCGCAGGCAGGATTGCCACAAGGTGTCGCGCGGCTCCAGAAAGCCACCGGGCAGCGCCAGCAGGCCTTTTCCAGGCGCGTGGCCGCGGCGGATCACCAGCACTTCATTGCCACAGCGCACCAGGGCATCAACGGTGACGAAGACCGGCGGGTAGGGCGCGGTCGCCCACGATTGGCGGTATTTGCGCAGCATCTGCCATTCGGTGCACAGTTCCGCATACGCAGGCGTCTGGCTGAACTGCTGCAGAAATGTCAGCGAACTGGCAGGCAGCATCTCTTTCAGCGGGCTCAAGTCGCCTGCCGGCCCGGCAGCCGGTGCACCAAAGTAGGCGTCGCGGATGGGTGTGGCGTCAATGCTGTTCTGGCGCGGCAGGCTCACCAGATCCCAGCCGGGGAAGTGCGCGAGGTAGCTGCTGCTTGCATCCTTGAAGTGGCCCACGAGGCCGATGCGTGCGCCGGGCTGGCTGTGGCTGGTGACAGCCTCGCGCACAGCGGTCACCCAGCGTGGCTCGTCGTAGTAATCACGGATCGGCACAAACTCCACGCGCGCGGCATCGGCCGGGCTGAGTGCGCCGGCAAACATTTGCGCACGCTCCTGCCAGGTGAAGGGGTTCTTGGGGCTGCGCGCCTGGATGGCCGAGCCCAGTACCACGATGACCCTGGACGCACGCGCCAGCGCCTGTTGCAGCAAGGCCAGGTGGCCCAGGTGAGGGGGCTGAAAGCGGCCGATCAGCACGGCAAGGTCATAGGTGTCGGTCGTAGGGCTCATGGTGTCATTGTCGGTGCATTGCGGTTGCAATTTTCCAAGCTGGCTCTGCCTCCATGCGGAAGACCCGGGGGAAGAGCCTGGGTAGCAGCGGTACTCCGACGTGTTACGGATACCATGCCGCAATCGGCATCTGGCGGCCGGTGCCGAAGGCGCGGGGGCGCAGGCGCAGTATCGGCGGGGCCTGCCTGCGTTTGTACTCGCTGCGGTGCACCATGCGCTGCACTTTGGCCACCATGGCGCGGCCGTTTTCCGTCATCTGCAGGTTGCCGACAAAGACGCAGGCGGCTGTGTACTCCTGGGTGGACAGGCGCTGGCCTTCGATGAGAATCTTCAAGATTTCGTCCAGGATTTCATACGGCGGCAGGCTGTCCTCGTCTTTCTGGCCAGGCGCCAGTTCAGCCGATGGCGCTTTGTCGATGATGGCTTGCGGAATGATTTCGCGGCCTGCACTGTCGTTGATGTGGCGTGACAGCGCGAAGACCTCAGTCTTGTACAGGTCGCCGATCAGGCCCAGGCCGCCGTTGGTGTCGCCATACAGGGTGCAGTAGCCGACCGAGATTTCCGACTTGTTGCCCGTGGTCAGCAGCAGGTGGCCGAAGGCATTGCTGAATTCCATGAGGATGGTGCCGCGAATGCGCGCCTGCAGGTTTTCCAGCGGAAGACCCTGTAGCGGGGTGTTGAAGCTGCTCTCGAATTGAGAGCCGTAACCGGCCACCAAATCTGCTATTGGGTGGGTTTTGAGCGCAATGCCCAGGTTGCGGCACAGCGCCACGGAGTCATCCACCGAGCCGCTGGATGAATAGCGCGATGGCATGGTGATGCCGACGACGTTGTCGGGGCCGAGCGCTTCGGTGGCGAGCGCCAGCGTCAGGGCCGAGTCAATGCCGCCGGAGCTGCCCACCACCACTTGCCGGAAGCCGCAGCGCCGGGCGTAGTCGCGCAGCCCCAGGATGATCTGCTGGCGGTAGAACTCCATGGTCGGCAGCCCCTGTATGGCCGGGCGTTGCGTGGCCTGGCCGCTGGAGCTGCGGAACTGGCCATTGTCAAAGCCCAGGGTGCAGGTGGCTTCTGCAAAGCGAGGGGCTTCCCACACAATGCCGTCGCCGGGTTGCACGGCAAACGAGGCGCCATCGAACACGATCTGGTCCTGGCCGCCGATCTGGTTGACGTAGAGAATGGGCAGGCCGTGGCGGGTGGCCGCTTCGCTGAAGATCTGGTGGCGTTGCTCGCGCTTGCCCAGGTGGCTGGGGCTGGCGTTGATGCTGACGACGACGTCGGGCGCAGCATCCGCCATGCGCTCGAAGGGGTTGGTGGCGTAGTCGGCACCGCTGTCGTTCCAGCCATCTTCGCAGATCAGAAAGCCCACCTGTGCATTGCCGATCCGCAGCACCTTGGCAGCGTCGCGCCCCGGCTCGAAATGGCGGCGCTCATCAAAGATGTTGTAGGTGGGCAGCAATTGCTTGTCGTACTGCAGGCGCACAGTGCCGTCTTGCAGCACCAGCAGGCTGTTGTGCAGCTGCTTGCCGGGGCCCTGGCGGCGGGTGGGGGCGCCCACTACCCAGTACAGACCGGGCAGCTTGCGGGTCTCTTCCCGCAGGCGGGCAATGCCGGCATCCACGCGGGCGAGAAACTCGGGTTCGTCGAGCAGGTCTCCGGGGTAGTAGGCGGTGATCGACAGCTCTGGAAAGACCACCAGTTGCGCGCCTTCTGCCTGCGCCTTCTGGGCAGCCTGCACCATCTGATCGATGTTGCCGTCGATGTCGCCCACGGTCAGGTCCAGTTGGGCAAGGGTGATCTTGAGCATGGTCATTTCCTTCCATTTCCTCCCATGTCCGCATCCACCGGTCGCTCCGTCTGCTTCCGGTGGCGGGATGGTTGAATCAATATTTCACGTGGAAGACCTGTTTCAGGTACGCCAGATAGGTTTCGTCGTCGCACAGGGTCTTGCCCGGACTGTCGCTGAGCTTGGCTACCGGTTGGCCGTTGGCATGGGTGAGCTTCATCACGATGTTCAGCTGCTTGAGCCCCATGTCGTTGGCCAGTTGGGTGCCGATGCCAAAGCCGCACTGGATGCGGTCGGCAAAGTGCTGGTACAGATCGAGCGCGGCGTCCAGCGTCAGGCCGTCGGAGAACACCAGGCGCTTGGAGTTGGCATCGATGCGCAGCTTGGCGTAGTGCGCCAGTGCCTTTTCACCCCATTCCTTGGGGTCGCCCGAGTCGTGGCGCAGGCCATCGAAGAGCTTGGCAAAGTACATGTCGAAGTCGGCGAGGAAGGCGTCCATGCCAACGGTGTCGGTCAGTGCGATACCCAGGTCGCCCCGGTATTCCTGCACCCAGTCTTCGAGTGCGGCGATCTGGAAGTCGCGCAGGCGCACGCCATGGGCCTGGTAGCTTTGCAGGTATTCGTGGGCCATGGTGCCGATGGGGACCAGGTTCAGGTCGCGCGCCAGCAGCACATTCGAGGTGCCCTTGAACCACTGCGCCGTCTGGCTGGCAAAGGCTTGCACCACCTCGCGCTGCCAGGGGCCGGAAAAGCGCCGACGCACGCCGAAATCAAACAGCTCGAAGGGATGACGGTGCCTGGCTTCCTGCGCCAGCTCCTGCAGGCGCACTATTTTTGCACCGAGGCGTCTGCGCCCTTCGGCGAGGGCAGAGGCCTGGTCAAAGCGGCGGAAGTACAGCTCGTTGACGATGGACAGCACAAAAATCTCAAAGCCCATCACATGCACCTGCGGGCCATTGGCGACGATGTGCAGGCTGCTGCCGTCGGCCTTTACCTCGATGAAATCGCGCTGGAACTGGAAGATGCGCAGAAAATCGATGAAATCGCTTTTCATGAAGCGCAGGCTGGCGAGGTAGTCCAGCTCGTCCTTCTTGAACTTGAGCGAACACAGCGCATCAATCTCTGTCCGCACCTCATTCAGCAGATCCACCAGTGGAAACTCGGGCGTAGAGCGGCAGACGAAGCGGTAGGTGGATTGGGTTTGCGGATGCCGGTGCAGCATGGCCTGCCACATCGTGAACTTGTACAAATCGGTGTCGAGCAGGCTGGTGATGATGGGCTGCATACCGCGTCTTTCTCTATCAAAATGAGAGCTGCTGGCGCTTATCTATCAAGCGCTAGTGGTCAAAAATGCTTATAAATTGAAAGCAGTGCTGGTGGTGCAGCGTACACCGATGGCATGCATCTGCTGCAAAAAGGTTTCTTGTGCAGACTCAAAACCTGCAACCGGGCTCATGCAATCGGTCAGCAGCACGATGCGCGAGAAGTCGTCTGCTCCCCACAACGTGCCGATGTTCTGCACGATGTGCTCGGTGGTGGCGCGCACGCAGTGGCTGCCTGCCTCACCGGCAATCACCAGGGTGTCCGCCTGCGCCAGATGTTGCAGCAGGGCGGTGTTCAGGCCGGTCTCGGGGTCCTGCGGATCAGGCACCTCCGCGCGAATGGCGCTGTAGTGTTCGGTGAAGGGATTCATGCCTTTGAACACATGGCGCACAGCGCATTGGCGCGCGGTCTGCCAGTGGCGACAGGCGGCCAGCACGTCGGCATGCACGCTGTGGCCAATGCTGCCGATCTCGCAGTGCAGCGGCCATACCATCAAGGTGTAGCTGCCCTGGCTCTCCAGCGTATCGAGATAGGCCAGTGTGCGACCGCGCTCGGCAGCGTTGCGGGGCGCAAAGCTGCCAGCACGCACCTGATCGGCCGTGATGGTGGTGAAGGGCTGCACCAAGCTGCCATCCCCCTGCTGCCAGAAAGCGGGATGGGCAATGTCATAGGCCTGGTGGGAGTCGAGCGTGATGGTGATGCTGTCCAGCCGCTCGCTCTGGCGCCCGATCCATTGCGCAAGGCGTTGCATGTCTGCATGGGCACCCGCCACCGGCAGGCTGGGTGCAAAAGGCATGCTGGTTGCAGCAGTAGCGGGGCGCCAGTCCTGGGGCAGGTCGCAAAAGTCGTTTTGCGGGTCGATGATGAGTAACTGTGTGCGGTGGCGCATGTCCGTCTCCTTCGATGTATTGCAGTCTATTCTAGTTAGAATAATTTCGCAACTAACTAAATAAATCAAGGCAAGGAAGATTCATGAGGAGAATGATGCATGCATATTGATGCCTGCGGGTGGCAGGGGCATACTGCAGCTTCATAAGAAATGCTTGGTACAAAAATGAATCAAAGTGAAACGGCACATGCCCATGTACTGACCAGCGTGGATGTCGTGGTGCTCACGCTGGTAGAGGGTGTGCTGAGTGTGGTGCTGGTCCAGCGCGCTCATGCACCTTTCGCCGGTGTCTGGGCTTTGCCGGGCGGGTACATCCATGCGGACGAGGACGCCGATGCCCATGCCAGCGCAGTGCGCGTGCTGCGCACCAAGGCGGGTATCGAGGGGGCCTACCTGGAGCAACTGGCCACTTTCACCGGCCCGGCGCGCGACCCGCGTGGCTGGTCGGTGGCGATTGCCTATTGCGCACTGGTTCCGCAGGAGAGATTGCCTGTGCAGCGTTCGGATATGAAGATTGTGCCTGTGGACGCGCCTGGCCAGTTGCCGTTTGATCATGGGCTGATCCTGCAGGCGGCGCTGGCACGGGTACGCAGCAAAAGCCAGTATTCATCGTTGCCCGTGCATTTTTTCGGGGAGACCTTCACCCTGCCGCAACTTCAGCTGGTGTATGAGGGCATTCTGGGTGAGTCTTTGAACAAGGTGAGCTTCAGGCGCAAGATGGATGAGCTGGGCATGCTTGAGCCCGTGCCCGGTGAAATGCTGGCCGGAGGCGCCCATCGCCCGGCGCAACTGCACCGTGTACGGCCTGCTTTCCGGCGACAGCTGGCGCTGAGTGTGCGGGGGCTCTAACCCACCAAGGCGGCTAAATAAAAAATCCGCCAGGATTGCTCCAGGCGGATTTCAGAGAGGCTGGAAAATTTACTTCAAGCCTGCAGCAGCGCGCAGCACTGCTGCTTTGTCCGTCCGCTCCCACGTAAATTCTGGCTCTTCGCGGCCAAAGTGGCCGTAGGCAGCAGTCTTGCTGTAAATCGGGCGCAGCAGGTCCAGCATCTGGATGATGCCCTTGGGGCGCAAGTCAAAGTGCGCAGCCACCAGCTTGGCGATTTCCGCGTCGGGGATCACGCCGGTACCTTCGGTGTACACGGTGATGTTCATGGGGCGTGCCACGCCAATGGCGTAAGCCACCTGCACCTGGCACTGGCGTGCCAGACCAGCTGCCACCACGTTCTTGGCCACATAGCGGGCAGCGTAGGCGGCCGAGCGGTCCACCTTCGTTGGATCCTTGCCCGAGAAGGCGCCGCCACCGTGGGGGCAGGCACCGCCATAGGTGTCCACGATGATCTTGCGGCCGGTCAGGCCGCAGTCGCCCTGGGGGCCACCAACGACGAAGCGGCCGGTGGGGTTGATCAGGTACTTGGTGTCCTGCAGCCACTCCTTGGGAAGCACGGGCTTGATGATCTCTTCGATGATGGCCTCGGTGAAGCTGGACTTCATCTTGGTGGCAGTCTCCGACTGGTCAGGGCTGTGCTGGGTCGAAAGCACCACCGTGTCGATGCTGTGGGGCTTGCCGTCCACGTAGCGCATCGTCACCTGGCTCTTGGCGTCGGGGCGCAGGAAAGGCAGGCGGCCGTCCTTGCGCAACTGGGCCTGGCGTTCCACAAGGCGGTGCGCATAGTAAATGGGCGCGGGCATCAGCTCGGGCGTCTCGTCGCAGGCGTAGCCAAACATCAGGCCCTGGTCACCAGCGCCGGTATTGAGTTCGTCATCGCTCGCCTTGTCCACGCCCTGGGCGATGTCCTGGCTCTGCTTGTCATAGGCTACGAGCACGGCGCAGCCTTTGTAGTCAATGCCGTAATCGGTGTTGTCGTAGCCGATGCGCTTGATGGTGTCGCGCGCCACCTGGATGTAATCCACATTGGCGCCGGTCGTGATCTCGCCCGCCAATACCACCAGACCGGTGTTGGTCAGTGTCTCGGCCGCCACGCGGCTATGCGGGTCTTGGGTGAAAATAGCGTCCAGAATCGCGTCGGAGATCTGGTCAGCCACTTTGTCGGGATGGCCTTCAGAGACCGATTCCGAAGTGAACAGAAAATCGCTGTTTGCCATAAACAAAAAACTCCTTCAGTACTTGGGCAATTGCGTTGCCCGAGTCCTTCAGGAGCTTGGCGAACGCTTTAGCAGTTTTGTTTTAAAGTCGCCCTGCAAGTTGCTCTTTAACTCAGCGACCTCTCTATTCTAATGCCTTTCTTGTTTCGACTGTTTGCTGCACTGCCATTGTGGCTATTGCATGGGCTGGGTGCTGCCATGGGTTGGCTCACCTTTGCCGCGTCACCCACTTATCGCAGGCGGTTTGTGGCCAACGCGGCGCAGGCGGGGTATTCATTTGCCGATGTGCGCCGCGCCGTTGCCCATGCCGGGCGCATGGTGGCCGAGGTGCCACGCTTATGGTTTGGCCAGCCGCTGCCGTGCGAGATGCATGGTGCAGAGGTGATCGATGACGGTATTGCCGCAGGCAAGGGCATCGTCTTCCTGACGCCACATATGGGCTGCTTTGAGTTGTCGGCCCAGGCCATGGCCCGCCGCTGGGGTGTGGTGCACGGGCCGATCACGGTGCTGTACCGCCCGGCACGCCAGGCATGGCTGGCCAGGTTGATGGAGACCGCAAGATCCCGCCCCGGGCTGGAATCTGCACCCACCACCATGGCGGGCGTGCGCCAGATGATCAAGGCCCTGCGCCAGGGACACAGTGTGGGATTGCTCCCCGACCAGGTGCCTCCCGATGGCCAGGGCATCTGGTCGCCGTTCTTTGGCAAGCCTGCCTATTCGATGACGCTGGCCGCCAAGCTGGCCCAGCAGACGGGTGCTGCTGTTATATTGGCGCGCTGCGTGCGCCGGCCATGGGGGCAGGGCTTTGATCTGTATGTACACAAGCTGGCCGAGCCCTTGGCAACCGATATGGATGCAGCCGTGCTGCAGATCAACCAGGAGATGGAGCGCTTGATTCGCGAGAGCCCCGAACAGTACCTGTGGGGCTATGCGCGCTACAAGCAGCCCCGTGGCATGGTTTCGGCGCCGCCAGAAAGTCAGAAACATGGGTAAGTTGTTTATTGGCTGGATGTGGTTGATGTCACACCTGCCCCTGTCAGTATTGCGCGGCATCGGTTGGAGTTTGGGCCGCATCCTGTTCTATCTGGTGCCTTCGCGCCGAAAAATTGCCCTGCGCAATCTGGAGTTGTGCTTTCCGGAGGCGTCACTTGCCCAGCGAAGGGCCTGGGTTAATGAGAGTTTTGTTGTCTTCTGTCAAACTTGGCTCGATCGCAGCTGGCTGTGGTTCGCTCCGCAAAAGACGGTGGAAAAGCGCACCCGGATGACTGGCGCACTTGAAGAGCTGGAGGGGGATACCCCCACCATCATGTTCGCGCCGCATTTCTACGGCATGGACGCAGGGGGCACGGCGCTCACCATTTACTGCAACCGGCCGTTCACCTCGATCTTTTCCACCCAACCCAATGCCGATGTGGATGCCTGGATTCGCCAGGGCCGTCAGCGCTTTGGCGACGTGCGTATGCTCAACCGTGACGATGGCGTCAAACCCATCATTGCCAGCCTGCGCAAGGACCATGGCCTCCTGTATCTGCTGCCGGATATGGATTTCGGCCCGAGCGATTCGCTGTTCGTGCCGTATTTCGGCCAGGTTGCAGCGACGATTCCTTCCTTGTCACGTTTTGCGAAGCTGGGCCGTGCCAAGGTGATCGGCATGTACACCCGGCTGACGCCCGCCGGCTATGAGGTGACGATCTCGCCCGCATGGCAGAACTTCCCGACGGATGATGTGGTGGCCGACACCACGCGCCAGAACCGGGAGCTGGAGGCGCAGATCCGCACCATGGTGCCGCAGTACTACTGGGTCCATAAACGCTTCAAGACCCGGCCGGAGGGAGAAGCGTCGGTTTATTCATAAAAAATAGCTGCTGGAGCTTGTGTGCCAGTCGCTCATAGCTATCGAAAATGAAGCGGTTCGGCCGGTAAGCAGCGGTGGGGTAGTGCTGCTGTAACAACCCTATGCCGCCACCATACAAGGGCGGGGCGCAGCCTGTAACTAGAGCCCCTCTGCGAAACTCCCTGCTGCGGCCTGAACGCGGTCTCGGGCGATCCGCTGCTTTGTCCTTTTCGTCAATAGCTACGGCCATTGCCTTTAAAAGACGCCTTGCGGCTTATCCCAGTCCCCGTCCGTCCCATCTGGCGAGGTTTTTGCAGAGAACCCCTTGGGCTATTCCAGTGACAGCGGCGCTGTTTCGGGGTCTGCAACGCCTTCCGGGTGCGACCATTGCCACAGCAGTTGGGCCACCTTGTCTACGTTCTGCTTTTTCAGGGCGCTGAACATCATCACTTCGCCGCCACCGGCATTGAGCTTGGTGATCGACAGAATCTTGGCCTGCTCGGCGCGAGTCAATTTATCGGCTTTCGTCAATAAAACCAAAAATTTCAGACCTTGTTCGACGCGTGGGCGAATGATATCGAGCAATGCTTCGTCCAACTCGGTCAGCCCCAGGCGCGGGTCGCACAGCAGCACGATGCCAGTGAGGCTGGGGCGGCTGACGAGGTAGTTCACCATCACCTGCTGCCAGCGCTGCTTGTCTTCGCGTGACACGGCAGCGTAGCCGTAGCCCGGCAAGTCGGCCAACACAGCATCGGTCACGCCCTTCTTGCCCAGCGCAAACAGATTGATGTGCTGGGTACGCCCGGGTTTCTTGGATGCAAACGCTAGCTGGTTCTGTTGTGTCAATGTATTGATCGAGGTCGATTTTCCTGCATTGGAGCGACCCACGAAGGCAAATTCGGGCACATTGATGACGGGTAGTTGATGTAACTGGGCTGCTGTTGTCAGAAAGCGCGCAGTGTGCATCCATCCCATGGCAGACTTGCCATCAATGTTTGGCGCGTCTGCAACGGCTGGGGAGGTACTAGGCATTGTCATCATATGTTTTTGAATTCATCTAAGGTAGCATTGTAGGAGCCGGTCGTTCCGGCCGTGTGCATATAAACCAGATAAAGACCCTCGATATGAAGTTGATCGCCTCCCTGTTGACGACTGCTGTATTGGCTTTTTCGTCCGTTTCTGCATTTTCGGCATCGGAGGCCGCGCCCAAAACTGCCAAGCCGGATCTGGTGAAAGGCGAGGCCAGTTACACCGCCGTCTGCGCGGCTTGCCACAATGCAGACGGCAATTCTTCCATTGCCATCAATCCCAAGCTGGCGCAGCAGCATCCCGAATACCTCATCAAGCAGCTGGAAGAGTTCAAGAGCGGCAAGCGCAGCAATCCAGTGATGCAAGGCATGGTTGCTGGCCTCACGGATGGCGATATGCGCAATATCTCGCACTGGCTGGCCAGCAAGCCGGGCAAGCTGGGCTTTGCCAAGAGCAAGGATACCGTGGCTCTGGGTGAGCGCATTTACCGCGGAGGCTTGCCGGACCGCCAGATCGCCGCCTGCGCCGGCTGCCACAGCCCCAATGGTGCGGGTATCCCGGCGCAATACCCTCGTCTGGCCGGCCAGAATGCGGACTATATTGTCCAGACCATGCACGACTTCCGTGATGGCAAGCGCAACAACAGCATCCAGATGTCGGGGGTGACTGCCAAAATGAACGACAAGGAGATCAAGGCCGTAGCCGACTACATCGCCGGCCTGCGCTGATCGCTTTCGCGCTGTCGGGGAATCGTCCCTGGCAGTTCAGGGATTACGGGTTATCCCTGGCAGTCTACCGTCTAAGATGGGCTCTCTACAGGGAACCTTGCTCGCAAGCGCTGACCCAACCGGGGCGGACTGATCGGACAACGACGGTTCGCCCTTTGCTTTTGTACCGATTGCGTTGTTGATACATGTCTGAACTCTCTTCTGTGCAGGGGCATGCGCCCAGGCCACGTCTTCAAGGGCGTGCACTGTACGAGCTTTTCTCTTCCATGCGCTTTGCGATTGCCCTGCTGACGGTGATCTGCATTGCCTCTGTCATCGGTACCGTGCTGCGCCAGCACGAGCCTGCAGCCAACTACGTCAACCAGTTCGGCCCTTTCTGGTCGCAACTGTTCATGGCGCTCAAGCTCAATGCGGTCTACAGCGCCTGGTGGTTTCTGCTGATTCTGGCGTTCCTGGTGACCAGCACCAGCCTGTGCATCGCCAAGCACGCGCCCAAATACCTGGCGGATCTGCGCAACTACAAGGAAAATGTGCGTGTGCAAAGCTTGCAGGCCTTTCACCACAAGGCACAGGCGCATCTGGCTGAAACTCCGGCACAGGCTGCGCAGCGTGTGGGCCAGCAATTGGCGGGGAGCGGCTGGAAGGTGCGACTGCAGGAGCGCACGGGTGCTGGCCACGAAGGCTGGATGGTGGCTGCCAAGGCTGGCGCTGCCAACAAGATCGGGTACCTGGCAGCGCACAGCTCCATCGTGCTGATCTGCCTGGGCGGCTTGCTGGATGGCGATCTGATCGTGCGTGCGCAGATGCTGCTGGGTGGCAAGTCTGTCTATACCGGCGGAGGCCTGGTCGCGGAAGTGGCGCCGCAGCACCGCCTGTCCACCAGCAACCCCACATTTCGCGGCAATCTGATGGTGGCCGAGGGGACGCAGTCCGACACCGCCATTCTCAGCCAGTCGGATGGCATCCTGTTGCAGGAGCTGCCATTCGCGGTCGAGCTCAAGAAATTCATCGTCGAGTACTACTCCACCGGCATGCCCAAGCTGTTTGCAAGCGATGTAGTGATCCACGACAAAGAAACTGGTGAAAAAGTCGAAAAGCGCATTGAAGTCAACCACCCGGCCAGCTTCAAGGGCATCGAAATCTACCAGTCAAGCTTTGACGACGGCGGCTCGCGCCTTTCATTGCGGGCCGTGCCGCTGGCGGCAGGCTTCAAGAGCTTCGACATTCAGGGCGAGGTGGGCGGCTCCACCTCCATCAATACCGGCGAGGGCAAGCCCCCGCTCATCCTGGAATTCACCGGGCTGCGCACCATCAATGTGGAAAACATGGGCGGCAATGGCGAAGGCCAGGACAGTGAAGGCGCTATCGATGTGCGCAAGGTGGATCTGAAATCGACCCTGGACAACCACCTGGGGGCGGGCAACAAGGTGCTCACACCCAAAGAGTTGCGCAACGTGGGGCCCAGTGTCAGTTACAAACTGCGCGACGCATCCGGCCAGGCGCGCGAGTTCAACAATTACATGCTGCCCGTGGATACGGGTGATGGCCAGCCCGTATTTCTGTGGGGGGTGCGCGATACCCTGGCAGGCCAGTTCCGCTATCTGCGTGTGCCTGCGGATGACCAGAGCAGTTGGCGCGGCTTCATGCGCCTGAAAACAGCCCTGCAGGACCCGGCGATGCGTGAAGCCGCAGTGGGCCGGTATGTGGAGGCTTCGGTGGCGCCAGATCGGGCAGAGTTGCGCGAGCAACTGCATGCTTCCGCCCTCAAGGCATTGACGATCTTTGCAGGTGCTACCAATGACAAGGGCGAGCGGGTCGCGGGTTTGCAGGCGATTTCGGATTTCATGGAGCAGAATGTGCCCGAGGCCGAGCGCCCCAAGGCCAGCGAGGTGCTGGTGCGCATCCTCAACGGCGTGTTGTTTGAGCTGATGCAGTCTGCACGCGCTGCAGATGGCCTGCAGCCTCTGGCGGCAGACGAGAAAACGCAGAAGTTCATGACCCAGGCCGTGCTGTCGCTCAGCGATGTGCAGCTGTATCCCGAGCCCGTGGTGTTTGAGTTGACGAATTTCGAGCAGGTGCAGGCGAGTGTCTTTCAAGTGGCCAGGGCGCCGGGCAAGCTGGTGGTATACCTGGGTTGCCTGTTCCTGATTCTCGGGGTGTTCGCCATGTTGTATGTGCGAGACCGGCGTGTCTGGGTATGGCTGGCTCCGCGGGCCGATGGCAGCACGGACGCGCGCATGGCGTTGTCCACCAACCGCAAGACCATGGATGTGGACCGCGAGTTTGAAGGGCTGAGTGAGAAATTGTTGGGCGTCAAGCCTGTGGGAGGCCAGTGATGAATACCGCGACAACCGGCGTGCAGCAGCCGCCTGCAGGCAATGTGGTCAAAACCGTGCAGCTGAGCGAAGGCTACTTCAGCGGTCGCTCTCTGTGGGACTGGCTGTTTGCCCTTGCTCTGGCGGCAGGTGGTGCTTATGCCCTGTTCCTGTATGGCCATCACATGGACGTCTACGAAAAAGGCATTCTGGTGGCCAGCGTGCCATTCTTCATCTGGCTGGGCTGGTTCTGGCGGCCGCTGCAACTGCTGATGGTGGCGGTGGCAGCGTTGTCGCTGCTGGCGATCGGCCTGTACCGGGTGGACGGTGCGGGCCAGCTTGCGCGCTCGGAGACGGTATTCGGCCTCAAGTACTTTCTCTCCAGCCAGTCGGCCATTCTGTGGATGAGCGTGCTGTTCTTCATGAGCACGATCTTTTACTGGATCGGCATGTTCTCCAGGGGTGAAGGCTCGGCGCTGTCGGTGATCGGCACGCGTCTGGCTTGGCTGGCGGTAACCATGGCCCTGGTGGGCACGATGGCGCGCTGGTACGAAAGCTATCTGATGGGGCCGGACATCGGTCACATCCCGGTGAGCAACCTGTATGAGGTGTTCGTGCTGTTTGCCTGGATGACGGCGCTTTTCTACCTGTATTTCGAGCAGCACTACCGCACCCGCTCGCTGGGCGCGTTTGTGATGCTGGTGGTGAGCGCTGCCGTGGGCTTTTTGCTGTGGTACACCGTGGTGCGCCAGGCGCACGAAATCCAGCCACTGGTGCCGGCTCTCAAGAGCTGGTGGATGAAGCTGCACGTACCGGCCAACTTTGTGGGCTATGGCACGTTTGCACTGGCTGCCATGGTGGCGTTGGCGTATCTGCTCAAATCGGCTACCCAGCGCGCGCTGTGGGTGGGCCTGGTGCTGGTGCCCGTGCTGGTACTGGTGCTGCCGCTTGGAGCTTTCCGCCTGGCGGGCGACCCCAATTTCTTCCCGGCCATCGACAAGACCTTGCGCATGGCCGTACCGCTTCTGGTGTTTTTTGCGCTGATGATTGCTGCACGCAGCTGGATCAACCGCGCCACACCCCGGCAGGAGGTGATGGATGACCTGATGTACAAGGCCATCGCCGTCGGGTTTGCCTTCTTCACGATTGCCACCGTGTTGGGCGCCCTGTGGGCGGCCGAGGCCTGGGGTGGCTACTGGAGCTGGGACCCCAAGGAAACCTGGGCGCTGATCGTCTGGCTGAACTATGCGGCCTGGCTGCACATGCGCCTGGTCAAGGGGTTGCGCGGTACCGTCTCGGCCTGGTGGGCGCTGGTGGGGCTGGTGGTGACAACGTTCGCCTTTCTCGGAGTCAATATGTTTCTCTCCGGTCTGCACAGCTACGGTACTTTGTAGAAGGCCGGGCTTGGCAAAAAGACTCCCTGCGGGGAGTTTTTTTATTTTCAGGGTGCAGAGCGGGGAATTTTTGTATTCTTGGCAAACTCCAATGCCTACCGTTTTGAGGAATTCGCCATGCTGATACAAGACAACGATAGCGGTTTTATCCACCCGAACAGCAGCGAAATCACTTCGCAGAGTCTGTACCTGCAGCGCCGCCAGTGGCTGCGCCTGGCCGCAGCGGGTGGGATGGCAGCAACTGGCAGTGCCGTCTGGGCGCAAGGCAAGGCGGTGGAGGGGCTGGCGCCGATGACATCGGTAAAATCCACCATTGCAGGGGCGATGACCATGGAGCCCCTCACTCCCTATACCGACGCGCGCAGCTACAACAATTACTATGAGTTCGGTCTGGAGAAGGAAGACCCGGCGCGCAATGCCCCAAGCCTCAAGACACGCCCCTGGACGGTGAAGGTCGAAGGCCTGGTGAACAAGCCCAGGACTTTTGGCATTGAAGAGCTGCTCAAGCTCAGCCCCATGGAAGAGCGTATTTACCGCCTGCGGTGCGTCGAGGGTTGGTCCATGGTGATTCCGTGGATTGGCTATTCGCTGTCCAAGCTGCTGGCGCAGGTGGAGCCGCAAGGCAGCGCCAAGTATGTGGAGTTCGTCACCCTGGCAGATGACAAGCAGATGCCGGGCCTCAAAAGCCGTGTGCTGGACTGGCCCTATACCGAGGGCCTGCGTCTGGACGAGGCCATGCACCCGCTTGCTTTGCTGGCTTTTGGCATGTATGGCAACGAACTGCCCAAGCAGAACGGCGCGCCGCTGCGCCTGGTAGTGCCCTGGAAATATGGTTTCAAGAGCGCCAAGAGCATTGTCACCATCCGTCTGACCGAAAAGGAGCCGGGCACTGCCTGGAACAAGGCGGCACGCAACGAGTACGGCTTTTACTCCAATGTGAACCCGGGCGTGCCGCACCCGCGCTGGAGCCAGGAGACCGAGCGCCGCATTGGCGAGGGCGGCCTGTTTGCCAAGCGGCACAAGACCTTGCTGTTCAATGGCTACGAGGCGCAGGTGGGAGCGTTGTACGCGGGTATGGATCTGAAGAAGAATTTCTGAGAAAACTGGCCGCCAGGGATTATCCAGCAAGCGCTGCAACTCCTTCATTCATAGCAAATGATGTCATCTTCCGCTGCAAAGGCCGCCATTCGCACGGCCCTGCACCTGCTGTGCTGGCTGCCTGCAGCCTGGCTGTTCTATCTGGCCGCCACGGACGGACTGGGGGCTAACCCCGCCGAGGCACTGCTGCGATCTCTGGGAGACTGGGCGTTGCGCTTTCTGTGCGTGGCATTGGCTGTAACGCCGCTGCGCCAGTGGCTGCATTGGCCGCAACTGGCGGCATACCGCCGCATGCTGGGCCTCTACACCTTCTTTTATGCCACGCTGCACTGGCTGGCCTATGTGGTGTTCGACATGGGGCTGGACTGGGCAGGCATCGTTGCCGATCTGCCCAAGCGGCCCTTCATTCTGGTGGGCACCCTGGCGTGGCTGGTTTTGCTGGTGCTGGCGGTCACCTCCCTCCCTGCCCTGGTGCGACGCCTGGGCGGCCGGCGCTGGCAGAAGCTGCACCGCGCGGTCTATGCCGTCGCCATCCTGGGCGTGCTGCATTTTTGGTGGATGCGCGCGGGCAAGAACCATTTTGGCGACGTGTGGGTGTACGGCAGCATACTGGCTGCACTGCTGATGGCGCGCGTGGTGTGGGCGGTGCAACGCAGGCGCTTGCGGGCCGCAGTGCGCTGACGGCTCAACGCGCCACTGCTACCGGTTGTGGCGAGATCGGTGCGCGGGGCAGGGTATAGCTTTGGTTGTCCATCAGGTCGATACCGCACATGAGGTGATCCAGCCAGTCAAAAAACTGTGCAATCGCCTGTCCCATGATGGGGGCGCCATGTTGCGGCACGATCAGAGAAATCTCCAGCTGGCGCGCCATGGCCACCCACAGGCGCAGCACCTTGTTGGAGACCATGTAGCGGCGGTGAAAGCCTTCCATGCGCGCAATGTACGGTGCGAGATCCGTCACCGGCGTGCGGGCAATGTAGCCGTCAGTCAGCGAGACGCCCAGGTCGCCGGTGAACAGAATGCGGCTGATCGGGTCGTAGAAGTGAAAATTGCCCTCTGCATGCAGAAAGTGTGCGGGCAGGATATGCAGCTGGCTTTGGCCCAGGGGCAGAATGCCGCCGGCATCCTGCACCGGAATGACACGGTTTTCCGTCTTGCCCACCTTGGTGAAGTGCGGAACGAAGCGTTCCCACACGCGGGAGATGACCAGCGACGCCTTGGTGGAGGTGAGCCAGCGGTCCAGCGACGCGATGATGTCCGGAT
Organism: Comamonas sp. 4034; assembly: GCF_050434545.1. Lineage (NCBI taxonomy): Bacteria > Pseudomonadati > Pseudomonadota > Betaproteobacteria > Burkholderiales > Comamonadaceae > Comamonas > Comamonas sp. 4034. The sequence goes on from NZ_JBNDIT010000005.1 coordinate 156,502, forward strand.
CGGCATGCGAGGCAATCAGGTACGAGAGCTTGTGGGGCGAAAAATAGCGCACCATGCCCATGTACAGTTCGTTGAAGGCCAGATTGCCACCTGGATCGATGATGGCACCGGTGCCATGGTCCACGATCAGGAATTGGTTGGCTTGTACGGCCTGCGCATCTTCCTCCACCAGATCGGTGAACATCAGACAAGCGTGGTGCTCGTCCCGGTACAGTTCCACAGGTGCCAGCGCCATCTCTTTTCCATGCATTCGTTACAACGCGTTGCACTGTAGCGAATGCAGGACGAGCGAGACTTGATGTGAATCAAGTAACGGCCAAGCGGTTGAATTGCCTGCTGGTTGGAAGCTGCGCGCGGCGACGGCACCCATTTTTCAGGCCCAGCGCGCTATTATTTTTGATTGCTGATGTTGGGCTGCAGGGGCTTGAGATCGGGCTCGGGAGTCTCTCCGCGCGGATCGAGGGTTTGGGGCAGGGTGGCGCGGTTGGCTGCCGCAGGCTCCTGGGGCAGGTACAGTGGGCCCTTTTGGCCGCAGGCCGCCAGGACTGCCGCACCGCCGGCAAGGACAATGGCCTTGCATACAATTTGAGAAATACTCCGCATAGAGACATTGTAATGAACGAACTCGAATACCTGGATGCTGCCGAAAAGCTGTTGCTCTCCGTCGAGCAGACGTGCGACCGCATCAATGACGACACCGACGCTGACATCGACGCCCAGCGCGTGGGGGGTATGGTGACGCTGACCTTTTCCAACCGCAGCCAGATCATCATCAACCTGCAGCCGCCCTTGCATGAGGTATGGATGGCGGCCAAATCGGGCGGTTATCACTACAAATGGGATGGCAAGCTGTGGAAGGATACGAAGACCGGCAATGACTTCTATGCCGACCTGACGCGTGATGCGACTGCACAATCTGCCATGAAACTGGTGTTTGGCGCTTGATGAGGTTGCGCCTATAGCTACAAAATCAATAGCGACATAAAACAAGCCCCGCGATGCGGGGCTTGTTTTATGTCGGCATGAGAATCTCTAGTCTCGGAACAGATCGAGGATCTTGTTGCGCTCTTCCGCATTCGGCGCCGGCACGGGCGAAGTCGCACCCGGTATCGGGGTATCCAGGCCCAGGTTCGGGCCGCCGCGCGCATATTCCTCGTAGTACCAGTCGCCACCCTGGTTGACCAGGCCGCTGGGCGGCTGCATCTGGGCCACGGGCACGCCTTTGAGTGCATGCTGCATGTAGTTGATCCAGATGGGCAGGCTCAGGCCGCCGCCGAATTCACGCGCGCCCAGGCTGCGCGGGTTGTCGTAGCCCATCCATACGACCGCTGCCGTGGTGGGCTGGAAGCCTGCAAACCAGGCGTCGACCGAGTCATTGGTGGTGCCGGTCTTGCCGTAGATGTCCGGGCGCTTGAGCTGGGCCTGTGCCTTGGCGGCGGTGCCGTAGCGTGCCACGTCCTGCAGCAGCGAATCCATGACAAAGGCGTTGCGTGCATCGATGGCGCGGGGCAGGTCCTCTACCGCCGGAGGTGTGAACTCAGACAGCACGTTGCCCCGGTGGTCGGTGATCTTGGCAATCAGGTACGGATTGACGCGGTGCCCGCCATTGGCAAATACCGAATAACCTGCCGCCATCTGCATGGGGGTGACAGCGCCCGCGCCCAGAGCCATGGGCAGATAGGGCGGGTGCTTGTCGGCATCAAAGCCAAACTTGGTGACCCATTCCTGCGCCTTCTTGGCGCCCACGGATTGCATGACGCGGATGGTCACCAGGTTCTTGGAGCGGGCCAGGGCCTGGCGCATGGTCATCGGCCCATCGAAACGGCCGTCAGAGTTCTTGGGCTCCCAGGGTTGCTGTCCGCCCGAACCGGGGAAGGTGAGCGGTGCGTCGTTGATCACCGTGGTCGGAGAAAACCCTTTTTCCAGCGCGGCGGAATAGATGAACGGCTTGAAGCTGGAGCCGGGCTGGCGCCAGGCCTGGGTGACATGGTTGAACTTGTTCTTGTCAAAGTCAAAACCTCCCACCAGGGCCTTGATGGCGCCAGAGTTCGGATCCAGCGAAACAAAGGCCCCTTCCACCTCGGGCAGCTGGGTCAGTTCCCAGGTCTTTTTGCTGGTTTCCATGATGCGCACCACGGCGCCAGGGCGCAGCTTGGTGTTGGGTGGCGCCTTGTCGCTCAGCCCGGACTGCACGGGTTTGAGGCCTTCGCCCGTAATCTCGATCGGGTCGCCGTCGGCGCGGGTCACCACCACCTTGCGCGGCGTTGCTTCCAGTACGACGGCCGCCAGAATGTTGCCGTTGTCGGGGTGCTGGGCCAGGGCTTCGTCGATGGCGTCATCACGCTCTTGCTGGGTCTTGGGCAGGTTGATGAACTTCTCGGGCCCCCGGTAGTGCTGGCGCTTTTCGTAGTCCATGATGCCCTTGCGCAGCGCATCATAGGCCACTTCCTGGTCGCTGGCGATCAAGGTGGTGTAGACGTTCAGGCCGCGTGTATAGGCTTCGCTGCCATACTGCGCAAAGATCAGCTGGCGTGCCATTTCGGCTACGTATTCGGCATGCACCTTGTTGTCGGCGTAGCTGGAGCGGATGCGCAGCTTCTCGGCACGGGCTTCGTCGGCCTGCGCCTTGGTAATGAAGCCGTTTTCTTCCATCCGGTCGATGATGTAGAGTTGGCGCACCTTGGCACGCCTGGGGTTGCTGATCGGGTTGTAGGCCGATGGCGCCTTGGGCAGGCCGGCCAGCATGGCCGCTTCGGCCACGGTCACGTCCTTGAGCGGCTTGCCGAAATACGTCTCTGATGCTGCCGAGAAACCATAGGCGCGGTTGCCCAGGTAGATCTGGTTCATGTAGATTTCCAGAATCTGGTTCTTGGAGAGCGTGTGCTCCAGCTTCAGGGTCAGCAGGATTTCATAGATCTTGCGGGTATAGGTCTTTTCTGAAGACAGATACACATTGCGCGCCACCTGCATGGTGATGGTGGACGCACCCTGGGCCTTTTCCCTTCCGAGATTGGCCAGCAGGGCCCGGGCCATGCCCTTGTAGTCGACGCCGTTGTGCTCAAAGAAGCGCGTGTCTTCAATGGCAAGAACGGCATCCACCATGATCTTCGGAATTTCCTTGATGGGTGTCAAATTTCGACGTTCTTCACCGAATTCGCCCAGCAACGCTCCTTCTGACGAGTAGACTCGCATGGGGAGTTTGGGGCGGTAGTCGGCCAGTTCCGAAACATCGGGCAGATTGGGGTAGGCCATGGCCAGGCCGACAGCAACGACAGCGACCGCAGCGATTGCCAGAGCAATGAACAATGCAATCAGGCCGCCAAAGAACTTGAGCACCTTGCTGCCCAGGCTGCTGGGCCTGGGTTGGGGCTTTTCAGGGGTTCGGCGCGAGAGGGGGGCGTCTGGATTCATTGGGTCAGACAGTCAAGATAGGCATGCATAAGCGGGAAATCCTATCACGCGGGGCATAGCCGCGCTTGCACAGGCAGGTGTGATTTAGGCTGGGCCAAATGTCATCTAAATTTCAATGTATACCTTGTATCGTATTGTTTTGACAACGAATTGAAATGCAGATCACGCCGTTCTTTGCTGCGCGACTATCTTGCTGATAGCATCCATAGAGGGTGTTAAGTTTTGTAGCTCAACATAGAGCAAAAATAAGGGAGGAGTCCATCTTGGTCTCAATGGGATCTATGTTCCGACGCCAGCCGCCAAGCCTGTTAGGCATTGACGTGAGCGCGTCGAGCATCAAGTTGGTTGAACTAGGGAGGAGTGGCGGCGGTCAATATGTGGTTGAACGCTGTGCACAAGAGCTACTGGAGCCTGGCTGGGTCACCGAGTCAGGCATTGAGCGTTTTGATGAGGTCGCTGATTCGTTGCGCCGCCTCGTCAAAAAAAGCGGTACACGCACCAAACAGGCTGCGCTGGCGCTTCCCCTTTCTGCAGTCATCCAGAAGAAAATTGTGCTCCCCGCCGGCCTGTCCGAGCTGGAAATGGAGTTTCAAGTTGAATCAGAAGCTAACCAATACATACCTTTTTCCCTGGATGAGGTGAATCTGGACTTCTGTGTGATCGGGCCATCCGCCAACTCCGTGGGAGACGTGGACGTGCTGATTGCCGCTGCCCGCAAGGAAACGGTGCAGGACCGTCAGGGCCTGGCGGAAGCGGCAGGGCTCAAACCCGCCGTGCTGGAGATTGAATCGAACGCCACGGCGCTGGCAGCACGCCGTCTGATCAGCAATATGCCCAGCAAGGGCAAGGATGCCTTCATCGCCATCTTTGAAATTGGCGGCAATGCCTCTTTTCTACAGATCATCCACAACAGCAATGTGATCTATGAGCGCGATCAGTCGTTCAACGGCGGCCAACTCACGCAGATGATCATGCGGCAGTATGGCTTCTCGCAAGAGGAGGCCGAGCAGAAAAAGCGCAACAACGACCTGCCTGCCGATTACAAGACTGTGGTGCTGCGTCCGTTTGTGGAGAGCGTGGGGCAGGAAATCAACCGCGCGCTGCAGTTCTTCTTCACCAGCACGCCGCACAACAGAATCGACCACATTCTGCTGGCGGGCGGCTCTGCGGTTCTCAGCGGCCTGACCGATGCAGTGATTGACGCGACAGGCTTTGCGACGTCCGTGGCCAACCCGTTTGAAGAAATGGTGATGGATGCGGCGGTTCGCTCGCGCAGCAAAACCAAGGATTTCTCCACCTATCTGACGGCCTGCGGTCTGGCTCTGCGGAGGTATGCAGCGTGATTTTGATCAATCTGCTTCCCCACCGGGAGCTTGCACGAAAAAAGCGCAAAGAGAGCTTTCAGGTCTCCATGCTGGCTGCTGCGCTGTTTGGCGCGGCCATCTGTGGTGCCATCTATCTGCTCTACCAATACAGCCTTGACCAGCAGGAGCAGCGCAATGCGCTCCTGACTTCCGAGATCAAAGCTTTGGATGCAAAGATCGCCGATGTAGCCAAGATTGACGCCGAAATCGCAGCGCTGAAGGCGCGGCAGAAGGCGGTGGAAGACCTGCAATCGGATCGCAATCTCCCTGTGCATTTGCTCAATGAACTGGTGCTGCAATTGCCCGATGGCGTCTATGTCGAAAGCCTGAAGCAACAGGAGCAAACCGTACAGATTCAAGGGATTGCGCAGTCCAATGAGCGGGTGTCGGAATTGCTCAACAGCCTCGCCACCAAAACCCCCTGGCTCTCCAAGCCCGAGTTGGTGGAGGTCGTGGGCACCACGACACAGGTCAATGCCAAAGAGAAGAAACGGGTATCTGGCTTTAACCTTCGCTTCCGGCTGGTCCGCTCCAGTGAAATGGAACAGGCGAATGCCTCGCCTGATCAAAAGAAATAGGGACTGCCATGGCAACCAAAAAGAATATGCAGTTGGGAGAGGGATTCAATAATCTGCAGCGGCAGTTCCAGAATCTGGATCCCAAGGATCCTTCGCTGTGGCCCGCAGCCCCGCGCTGGATGCTGCTGATCGTGATCGCCGCTCTGGTCGTGGGTCTGGGCTGGTATCTGTATCTGAGCAACTTCGATGAGGAACTGACAACCTCTCAAGGCAAGGAATTGCAGCTCAAGGACGACTACAAATCGCGTTTGCGCAAGGCGGTCAATCTGGATGCACTGCGCAAGCAGCGCGAGCAGGTATTGCAATATGTGACGCAGCTCGAAAAGCAGTTGCCCAGCAAGGCTGAAATGGCCGCTCTCCTGTCCGATATCAATCAGGCGGGTATTGGTCGCAGCCTGCAGTTTGATCTGTTCAAGCCCGGGCAAACGGTGGTGAAGGATTACTATGCAGAGTTGCCAATTTCAATCAAGGTGAATGGCAAATACCACGATATCGGTTTTTTTGCTGCCGATATTGCGAACCTCTCGCGCATCGTGACGCTGAACAATATTGGACTGGCACCTGCAAACAAGGACTCTGACATGCTGGTGCTCGATGCTACTGCCCGTACTTTCCGCTATCTGGATCCGCAAGAGCTCAAGGAGCAGCAGGATGCCAAGACCAAGGCCAAGAAATAAGGGGGCGGAATGAATCGTTTTACTCAGCTTCTCTTGGGCGTTGCCACTGCGTCTTTACTCGTTGCGTGCGATGATGAAAGCGACAATCTCCACACATGGATGCAGCAGGAACAAGCGGCAACCAGACCGTCTGTAAAGCCCATCGCTCCTCCCAAGGAGTTTGTGCCACAGGCATATGTGGCGGCGACCACCTTGGATCCTTTCAGCAAGGAGCGACTGGCTGCCGTCCTGCGCGGTAGCGGCAGTGCGCCGCCTACGATCTCCGATGCGCTGGTTGCACCAGAGCGAGCCCGTCGCAAGGAGCAATTGGAGTCATTTCCGCTGGATGGCATCTCCATGGTGGGTTTTCTCAAAAAAGGCAGTGCAGATGTAGGCCTGGTCAAGGTGGATGGCCTGATCTATCAGGTCAACAAGGGCATGTACATGGGGCAGAACTACGGCAAGATCAAAAACGTCAATGAGAACTCCATCACCATACGTGAAATCGTCCAGGACGGCGTTGGTGAATGGGTAGAGAGAGATGCAGTCCTCGAACTGCAGGAGGCCAAAAAATGAAAAAATTCACTCTTCTGCTGCCGCTGGCAGCGATGCTGCTGTTGCCTGCCTCGGTGCTGGCACAAGGCAAGATCAACAGCGTCTCCACCGTTGTGCGTGATGGCGTGGAACTCGTCAAGATTGAGACGGACGGCGCGCCTCTCGCACTGCCCGAGACCTTCAGCATCCAATCTCCTGCGCGCGTCGTGCTGGATCTGCCCGGCTTCAAGAGCGCTTTGCCCAGCAACCGCATCGAACTCAACCAGGGAAATCTGCGCTCATTGAACGTGGTGGAAACCGATACCAAGGCGCGACTGGTACTGAATCTGAAAGAAAGTACCACCTACAAGACAGAAGTCAGTGGGAAAGATCTGTTGGTTGCCATCGAGCCAGCCGCCAAGAAAGTGACGGCCACTCAGCAGGATCAGCAATTTTCTGCTGACGGCAACGCGTTCTCGCAGCCTCTGTCTGATGTTGATTTCCGTCGCGGAACCGATGGTGCCGGACGCTTGGTCATCGCTCTGCCCAACAACCGGGTTGGGGTGAACATTGCCAAGATGGCGGATGGATTGACCTTGGAGTTGCAGCACACGACGCTGCCCGAGGGTTTGCGGCGAAAGCTGGATGTATCCGATTTCGGCACGCCTGTCCGGATGATATCTTCTCGCCAAGCCGGTAATGCCACCTATGTCGACTTGAAGAACACGGGCGAATGGGAGCATAGCGCCTACCAAAGCGACAACCAGTTTGTCGTTGAAATTCGTCAACGCAAGTCTGATCCCAACAAGCTGGGATCTGGTGGAACATTCACCGGAGAAAAGCTGTCGCTGAGTTTCCAGAATATTGAAGTGCGCTCTCTGCTGCAGGTGATTGCAGATTTCACCAACTTCAATATCGTCACATCAGATACTGTCAATGGATCGTTGACATTGCGATTGAAGGATGTGCCCTGGGACCAGGCCCTCCAGATTATTCTGGATGCCAAGGGTCTGGGAATGCGCAAGTCCGGAACCGTGCTTTGGATTGCTCCCAAGGACGAGATTGATGAGCGTATTCAAAAGGACTTTGATGCAGTCGCAAAGTTGGAAGAAAAAACGCCTTTGCAGACGCAGTCATTTCAGCTGAATTATGCAAAAGCTACTGATTTGCTGAAACAAATTACCACTAATACAGGAAATGGTGGAGCTTCGGGGAATCAAAGCAGGTTCCTCACTGTGCGAGGCTCAGCCATTGCGGAACCGCGGACCAACCAGCTTTTCATCACCGATGTTCCTGCTAAACTAGAAGAGTTTCGGCGTTTGCTTGTGACACTGGATGTACCGGTTCGTCAAGTCTTGATTGAAGCTCGAATTGTGGAGGCTCGCGACACCTTTGGGCGGTCGTTGGGCGTTCGTCTTGGCGGCGGTGATATGCGGGCTGCCAGAGGCGGTGATGGTGGCTACTCATTGGGTGGTGGTAATCGTGTAGGTTTTGGTACCAGCTACGACAATGCAGTAGGCACGACGGGCATGGGTGGCACGAATAATACGGGTGGTAATTTTATTAACCTGCCTGCGGCAGCGCTTTCTACAGGTGCGGCAAATGGTTCTTTTGCCCTTTCTATTTTTAATTCTGCAGCGAATCGATTTTTGTCGCTCGAACTGTCTGCAATGGAGGCTGATGGGAAGGGGAAAATTGTTTCCAGCCCACGGCTGATTACTGCAGACCAGACAAAGGCTTTGATTGAACAAGGTACGGAAATACCGTACCAGAATTCTGCGCAGAATGGTGCTACGACGGTTGAATTCAAGAAAGCGGTCTTAAAGTTGGAGGTGGTTCCGCAAATTACGCCAGAAGGTAATATTATTCTGGATCTGGATGTTTCCAAAGATTCCAAAGGTGCAGATACCACTGCCGGCCCTGCCATTGATACCAAGCATATCAAGACCCAGGTTTTGGTGGAGAATGGCGGTACTGTAGTAATCGGTGGTATTTTTGAATTGCAGGAAACGCAAACTACCAATAAAATACCGTTGCTGGGTGATGTTCCTGTAATTGGTAATTTATTTAAAAATAATGTCCGTGAATCGGAAAAGCGTGAGATGTTGGTATTTATTACGCCGAAAATGATTTCGGATCGTGGTGAAATGCGTTGATTAATCGGGGAGATGTATGAAAAAGTTATTTAAGCCATTTATTTTGCTTGCGCCATTGGTATTGGCTGCATGCGGTGGCGGTGGTGGTAGTGGCGGCGACACGCAACTGCAATATTCGATTAAATTAAATGCCTCGAAGACTTCAGTTCCGGTTAACCTGAACTCGGCTCTTCCTGGTTTTGTAGGGGATTACTATCCCTATATGTCGACGCTTTATGTGCAGGCGAACGAGGGTGGCAGCCCTATTCCTGATAAGGCAGATAATGCTTTTGGGTGCAATGTTACTTCTGGGCTGGATTCTGGCTCGCTGTACTATCTCGACGGCAAAGATGAGCACACGGTTGAGGTGGATGATGGCAAGGGCGGTAAAATGAAGGTGCCCGGTTCATACCGCTCTATTACACTTGGCTCCAATTCCGGTGGTGCATCTTTTCACGTGATATCCAAGGATATTGCAGGCGATGTGGTGGTTGTCTGTTCTGTAACAGATCCTCGGGACAATAAGGTGTATGCGAGTTCTGTGACGGTAAAGGTTGGTGGTGGAAGCACTGCGACTCCCGCTGGCGTGACTTTCGCTGCAAAAACCAATTATCTGGGAGCGCGCAACAACGTCAATAATATTCCTAATCAAGTGGCGGTAGAGGTGACGGTTCGCAATGACGCTAACCAGCCAATCACCAACGCTGGCAAGCCTAATCTGCAAGTTGCCATCATTCCAAACGGCACGTCTTCTGGCGCGCGTTTGATGGCTAATGGCCAGAACAGTGGCGGCTCCATGCAAGTCAGCACGGCCAATGGTATTGGCCAGTTCTCGGTGGCGAGTGGTCCTGCTACGGGCGCCTTGCTTCTGCAACTGACTGTTGACCGCTTTGACAATGACGTGTCTAACGGTATTCAGGACGCCATTACCCAGTACGCTGTGATTCAAGTCATTGATGATATTGCGACCTCTGCCTTGGCTGTTGACGCAACGCAATTGACCATGAATGCCATAAGCGGTGAGGCATTTGCTCAAGCCGTGGTTGCGACAGGAGGAGTTGCACCATATACGTGGTCTGCTACGTCTACTTTGCCTCCCGGATTGACATTGAGCCCTTCGGGCCTGATTTCTGGCACGCCCAAGGTGAGCAAGGCGGCGGATTACAACGCTGTTGTGACGGTGAAGGATGCGAATGGTGTTACAGCAACCGGTACTTTGGTCATCAAGGTAACGGTGCCTGATGCTCCTGTGGCGTTTAGCATCAATGGCTGCAGCTCTTCTGCAGCAAAATGTCCTCTGCCTACTCAAGAGGTCGGATCGTCATATCTGTATGCGTTCTCTGCAACCGGCGACAATGTGACTTGGTCGTTGATAGGTGGGCCAAGCTGGTTGACTGTGAGCCCCACTGGCGTTATTTCGTCGGGCAGGCTGCTGACCTGCACTGAAGTCGGCGAATACAACTTCCAGGTAATTGCGAAGAATGCGACCAGTTCGGTGACACGCGAAGTGAGGGTGACCATCACTGACTCGACAGAGTCTTGCAAAGCCGAAGAAAAGTAATCGACCTATTTAGTTCCAAGACCTCCGGTGCACCCGGAGGTTTTTTTATGCCTGTTTGGGCTCGTTTATGATGTGTTATTGGTGTTGCGAGGCAGGATGATGGTGCTTTCCGTGTGTTTTATTGGATTGCCGGGATCTGGAAAATCCACAATTGGCCGTCAGCTCGCCCGCAATTGGGGCGTGGAGTTCGTGGATTCAGATCTTGTGTTGGAGCGTCGCCTGGGCTGCGCCATCAAGGATTTTTTTGCAGCCCATGGCGAGCAGGCTTTCAGGGATGCGGAAGCGGAAGTTCTTGCCGATCTTGCGCGTGGGCAGCCAGCCTGTGTGCTGTCAACGGGGGGCGGAGCGGTGCTGCGAGCTGAGAACCGCGCCGTGTTGCATGCAAATACTACGGTTTTCTACTTGCAATCCAGCCCTGAAGACATCGCCCGCCGCTTGCGAAATGACACCAGCAGGCCGTTGCTGCAGGGCGAAGATCCGCTCAAGCGCTTGCGAGATTTGTTGGCGGTGCGCGCGCCTTTGTATGAGGAGACAGCGCATTTCGTCATTGACACCGTGCGCTGCTCGACCGCGCAGGTGGTGCGCAAAGTGACAATGCAGGCCGAGCTCGCGGGCGTGGTTCCCATGGCAGGGGCGGCAACGAAGCCGTAGTGGCAAGGGATTGACACCATGGGGTGGCGCCCTACGCGAAGAGCGCTAACATGGGTATACATGTCATTGCCGTATTCTGCCTGGGGTCTGCATTGGTAGAGAGGTTCTCTGGCTTCAACATAAATCTGCGATTTGCTGAGGCATGTTGTCGGCACGGAGTGCGGATTGACGTCACACAGACTGACGTGCTGCAGAGCCCAGGCAAGGCAGGCCGATATCCATCAAGTCCAGGCTGTTAAAAGGACTGGAGCCGGATAAGATAATCACCAGTTACCCATCATTAGCTTCATCAACCGTGACCGAAACTGTCCATATCGATCTGGGTGATCGTTCCTATCCCATCGTGATTGCTGGTGGCGCCATGTCGTTGGCAGACACGTTTGCGGCTTGTCCCAAGGCGGCACAGGCGCTGATTGTCAGCAATGAAACTGTGGCACCGTTGTATGCCGAGCGGCTGCAGCGCGCGCTTTCGGGCCGCTATCCGCAGGTGCAGATGCTGCAGCTGCCCGATGGTGAAGCGCACAAGAACTGGCACACCCTGCAAACCATTTTCGATGCCTTGCTGCAAAGCGGTGCCGATCGCAAGACGGTCCTGTTTGCACTCGGTGGTGGCGTGGTGGGGGACATGACGGGCTTCGCTGCCGCGAGCTTCATGCGCGGAGTGCCTTTTGTGCAGGTTCCAACCACGTTGCTGTCCCAGGTGGATTCATCGGTGGGAGGCAAGACCGGCATCAATCATCCGCTGGGCAAGAACATGATTGGTGCGTTCTACCAGCCCCAACTGGTGGTGTGCGATCTCGATTCGCTCGACACCTTGCCTGCGCGCGAGTTGAGCGCCGGGCTGGCAGAAGTGATCAAGTATGGGCCAATCGCCGATATGGCCTTCATGGATTGGCTGGAAGCGAATATGGATGCGCTGATGGCACGCGACAAGCAAGCCCTGGCCCATGCCGTGCGCCGCAGTTGCGAGATCAAGGCCGACGTCGTCTCCAAGGACGAGAAGGAAGCCGATCTGCGCGCCATTTTGAACTTTGGCCATACGTTTGGCCATGCCATCGAAGCGGGCATGGGCTATGGCGTGTGGCTGCATGGCGAAGGCGTGGGGGCCGGCATGGTGATGGCCGCTGAGCTGTCGCAGCGCCTTGGCCTGGTGGATTCCGCTTTTGTGCAGCGCCTGCGGGTCTTGATCGAGAGGGCAGGGCTGCCGGTACGGGGTGCTATTCTGGATACGCAGGACAACGCCGGGCGCTACCTGCAGTTGATGCGTCTCGACAAGAAATCGCAGGCGGGCGCCATCCGCTTTGTGTTGATTGATGGCCCGGGCAAAGCCGTGGTGCGTGAGGCGCCTGATGCGTTGGTGCGCGAAGTCATCGATACCTGCTGCGCGGCATGACGGCGTCTTTCTGCAAAACAGCTGCCAGCGGTGATGCGGTATGCGGTTTTCTCTCGCGATTGGTCGCATCCCGAGGTTGATGGAAAGGGTAGCATGCAGGCCGTAGATTTATCTCCTGTATGGACCGAGGCCGGGCTTGCGCCGTATGCCTGCTATTCGCACCTCAGCAAGGGCCGTATCCATGCGCAGGATGCCGCGCCCACGCGCAGCGAGTTTCAGCGCGACCGCGACCGCATCGTGCATTCCTCTGCGTTTCGCCGCCTGGTCTACAAGACCCAGGTGTTCCTGAACCACGAAGGCGACCTGTTTCGGACAAGGCTGACCCATTCGATCGAGGTGGCTCAGCTGGGCCGTTCCATTGCGCGCGCACTGCGCATCAACGAAGACCTGACCGAAGCCATTTGCCTGGCACACGACTTGGGGCACACGCCATTTGGCCACGCTGGGCAGGATGCACTCAACGCTTGCATGGCAGGCTTTGGCGGTTTTGAGCACAACCTGCAGAGCCTGCGCGTGGTGGACGATCTGGAAGAGCGCTACCCCGGCTACAGCGGCCTCAATCTGTGTTTTGAAACGCGCGAGGGCATCTTGAAGCACTGCTCTGCCGCCAACGCCCGCAAGCTGGAGGCGCGGGAGCCCGGTGGCATAGGCCACCGCTTTCTGGTGGGCGGGCAGCCCGCGCTGGAGGCGCAACTGGCCAACCTCGCCGACGAGATCACCTACAACGCACATGATGTGGATGATGGCGTGCGATCAGGGCTCATTACCGTTGAGCAACTGATGGAGATTCCGCTGTTTGCACGCTATGCGGACGAAGCGGTGCACGAACATCCGCAACTGCAGGAGATCAACTGGCAGCGCCGCTGGCTGTACGAGGCCATTCGCCGCATGCTCAGCGAGCAGGTGTACGACGTGATCCGCAACACGGGGGCCGCTTTGCAGGCTGCGCAGCCCGCAAGCGCCGATGCGGTGCGGTCGCTGCCGCCACTCGTTGGCTTCAGCGATGCCATGCGCGCGGAATCTGCAGCGCTCAAGCGCTTTCTGTTTCAAAACCTCTACCGCCATCCCCAGGTGGTGGATACCACCAGCCGCGCCAAGATCGTGGTGCGCGAGCTGTTTGATATTTACCTGGCCCGGCCCCAGGAGATGAAGCCGCGCTATGCCGCGCGGGCCCAGGGCCTGGAGCAGGCTCACTGCGCGCGCGTGGTAGCCGATTTCATCGCTGGCATGACAGACCGCTATGCCCTGCGTGAGCATGAGCGCTTGACCGGCAAGCAGCTATTGACGGAATAGCGGTTTTGACGGCGTAGGCATGCGCTTGCAACGGGCGAATAGCCGCCCACCGTGCAGGCTCGGAGCCTGTTGAGCGCCGCTGCGCAAGCGAGCGATTGCTCTACTGCCATGGGCGAGAAAAGCGCAATCGCTACAATGTGCCCAATTCCGCCTTGCCCTGCAGCCCTGGGAGCGTAGACACGCTCCTGTAAGCCCTGCAGGCTGCCGACGCCGCTGTGCACCGCCTGTCTGCGCCGTCTGCGAATACCTACACAATACCCACCAGAAAGCCCGCCATGACCGATGACCACGCGACGCCTGCGCAAGGCACATCCATGCACGAAGTCGTGATTGCCGACACCGTGAACTGGCTGGAGAAGGCGGTGATCGGCCTCAACCTGTGCCCGTTTGCCAAGGGCGTGCATGTCAAAGGGCAGATCCATTACACCGTCAGCGACGCCGACGACGTGGAGGGCGTGGCCCAGGCACTGCACCGCGAACTGGAGGCCCTGGCCGAGGCCAACCCCGAAAAGCGCGACACCACCTTGCTGATCCTGCCGTATGCGTTGCATGATTTTCTGGATTTCAACGAATTCCTGGAGCTGGCAGACGACATGATCGACGAGCTGGATCTGGGCGGCATTCTGCAGGTAGCGTCATTCCATCCGCTCTACCAGTTCGAGGGGACGGACGTGGACGATGTGACCAACTGCACCAACCGCTCGCCGTACCCCACCTTGCATCTGCTGCGCGAAGACAGCATCGACAAGGCCGTCGAAGTGTTTCCCGAGGCAGAGTCGATCTACGAAAAGAACATGGACACGCTCGATCAACTGGGCCTCGAGGGCTGGCTGGATCTGGGTGTGGGTGCGCGTTGCCCCTTTCCTCACAAGGAATCGCAAAAAAATGCCGCAGCAGGCAATGCCGACGATCAGAAAGCCGATTGATGACAAAGACCAAGCCCCAGCGTGACGTGAACACCGCTGGCAAAAAGCAGCCTGTGGTGCAGGACATTGCCGAGCAACTGGGTCTCAAGCCCGGGCAGTCGATCGAACTGCTCAAGGCGCTGCACATCCTCACGCGCGACGGCAAGATGAACCAGGATTCGCGCCGCAAGCTCAAGCAGGTCTACCACCTCTACCAATTCATCGAGCCCCTGCTGGCCGAGCTGTCGCAGAACGAGCACGCCGTGAGCCTGGCCGACCACGGCGCGGGCAAGTCCTACCTGGGCTTCATCCTGTACGACCTGTTTTTCAAGCAACTGGGTCGCGGTCGCATTTACGGCATTGAAACGCGCGCCCCCCTGGTCGATGCGTCGCAACAGCTGGCCGCAGACCTGGGATTTGAGCGCATGGCGTTTTTGAACATGTCGGTGGCCGATTCCACCCGTGCCGACACCATGCCTGAGCGCTTTGACATCGTGACCGCCCTGCATGCCTGCGATACCGCCACTGACGATGCCATTGCCTTCGGCCTGGAGAAAAAGGCCCGGGCCATGGTGCTGGTGCCCTGCTGCCAGGCCGAGGTGGCAGCCTGCCTGCGCCAGAACAAGGCGTTGCAGCTGTCGCGCACGCCGCTGGCCGAACTGTGGCGCCACCCCATTCACACGCGCGAGATAGGCAGCCAAATCACCAATGTGCTGCGCTGCCTGTACCTGGAAAGCCAGGGCTACCAGGTGACGGTGACCGAGCTGGTGGGCTGGGAGCACAGCATGAAGAACGAGTTGATTCTGGCGCGCTACACCGGCCAGAAAAAGCGCAGCGCGGCCGAGCGGCTGCAGCAGTTGCTTGCCGAGTTTGGCCTCGATACCTTGCTGCAGCACCGCTACCCTTCGCCAGCTGCTGCAGATATCCAGCAAGCATAGCCTTATTTGCTATCAAAACAAGAGCTTTCTGCGCATGTCGCCATTGCGCAGAAAGCTCTTTTTACTGATGTATCAGCGCGCCAAGGCCAGTGCGATGCCCATCGCCATCAAGACCGCGCCAATGCCCCGGTTGAGCCATTGCGCCTTCTGCAGCACGCGATTGCGGATCGCCGGTGTGGCCAGCACACAGGCCACCGCCGTGAACCACGCGCCATGCGCGACAGAGATGAACAGGCCGTAGCTCACCAGCACCCATGACGGCGAGCCCGGTTGAACCACCTGCGAGAAGACGCTCACCACAAACAAGGTGGTCTTGGGGTTCAGCGCGTTGGTGAAAAAGCCGGTGCGCACTGCCGCCCAGGGCCCCATGGTACTGGTCTGCGCCGGGCTGTGGTTGCCTTCAGGCCCATCCACCACTGCGGGCAGAGCAGGGCTGTGCAAAGTCTGCCAGCCCACCCAAACCAGGTAGGCTGCGCCGACCAGCTTGAAGGCCGTAAACCACGCGGGCGAATGCTGCAGCAGCCAAGCCACGCCCAGCATGCTGTAGCACACATGCACCTGCACCCCCAGGGCAATGCCCCAGGCCACCAGCATGCCGATGCGCTTGCCATACAGCAGGCTGCAGCGCGTCACCATCGCAAAATCGGGCCCGGGGCTGATGACTGCCAAAATAGTGATGCTGATCACTGCGAGCCATTCCATATGCATTCCTTCAATTCAATGATGAGGCGCATTGTGAAAGAGGTACAAAAGAAAGAATATCGATTTATTCTCTGCAAGAAAGATGAGAAAAACTCAATGAATTCGGAGCGCCTTCCACCGTTGAAAAGCCTGCAGGCCTTTGAGGCAGTGGCGCGCATGGGGTCTGTGGTGCGGGCGGCAGACGCCTTGCACGTGACGCAAGGTGCCGTCAGCAAGCAGTTGCGGCAATTGGAAGAGGCGCTGGGCGTGGCCTTGTTCGAGCGGCGCAACCGGGGCGTACACCTCACCGCTGCTGGCCAGCAACTGCACCAAGCCTGCACGCAGGCGCTGCAGACCCTGGCACAGGCTGTGGATGCCGTGCGCGCGCCTGTAGCCACGCGTCCGCTGGTGCTGTCGTGCGAGCCAACCTTGGCCATGCACTGGCTCATTCCCCGTCTGCCGCAATTGCAGGCGGCGTGCGCTGGCGTGCAATTGCACCTGGTGGCGGGCGGTGGTGCGGTGGATTTTGGGCGGGATGGCATAGACCTCGCCCTGCGCCGCAACGATTTTGCGCTGCAACCGCATTGGCAGGTGCATGCCGTTGCGCCGGAATACATGGGGCCGGTGGCCCAGCCAGCGCTTGCACAACATTGGTTATTGCCTGATTCGGCGGGTGCAAAGCCTTCTGCCGCACGCGTGGCCCTCCATTCCGCCACGCGCCCGCAGGCATGGGCCAACTGGTGGGCTGGCAGCCCGGCGGGCAACCGCCCGGCAGACTTGCCGCAACGCATGGTGCTGGAGCATTTCTATCTGTGCCTGCAGGCCGCCATCAGCGGTTTGGGTGTGGCCTTGGCGTCGGTGTACATGGCCGATGCCGCCGTGCAGGCAGGCAGCCTGGTGGCCCCGCTGGGCTGGCGCGCAGATGGCTCCGGCTATGTGCTGATCCATGCGCGCGGGCTGGAAGATGCGCGTACCGCGCAGGTACATGCCTGGCTGCAGCAGGCGATGGCGCAGACACTGGCGCAGAACGGGCTTGCGCCGTAAACGAAATGGGGGGCACTGCCACGTGCCATCCCAAGCATGCAGATTGCTATTTATTTAATAGCCTTTGGCGCCTGATGGTAGTGCGCTGGAACTTCTTTTTGTTGAATTATCTCAATGAAAAAACGGCCTTTCGGCCGTCATCAGGGAGGTGCTGGTGTGCGCCGGGGAAAGGTTTTCAGACCTTTTCCAGAATCACCGCAATACCCTGGCCCACGCCAATGCACATGGTGCACAGCGCGTAGCGGCCGCCCAGCGTGTGCAGCTGGTTGACTGCCGTGGTCGCCAGGCGCGCGCCCGATGCGCCCAGCGGGTGGCCCAGGGCAATCGCGCCGCCCCACTGGTTGACGCGCTTGTCGTCATCGGCCAGGCCCAGATCGCGCAGCACGGCCAGGCCTTGCGCGGCAAAGGCTTCGTTCAGTTCGATCACGTCCATCTGGTCCAGGGTCAGTCCCGTGAGCTGCAGCACCTTGCGCACTGCAGGTGCCGGGCCAAAACCCATGATGCGCGGCGCCACGCCGGCAGTGGCCATGCCCACCACGCGCGCCTTGGGGGTCAGTCCGTATTGTTTGGCGGCTTCGGCGTTGGCCAGCAGCAGGGCGCAGGCGCCGTCGTTCACACCCGATGCATTGCCCGCTGTTACCGTGCCGCCCTCGCGCACCACGCCTTTGAGCTTGGCGAGCGCTTCGATTGTGGTGGCGCGGGGGTGCTCGTCCTGGCTCACAACGATGGGGTCGCCCTTCTTCTGCGGGAGGACGACGTTCACGATTTCCTGGGCCAGGTAGCCTGCGGCAATGGCGGCGGCGGCTTTTTGCTGCGATGCAAGCGCCATGCGGTCTTGCGCTTCGCGTTCGATCTTGAAGTCATCCGCGACGTTCTCTGCCGTCTCGGGCATGGAGTCCACGCCGTACTGCGCCTTCATCTGCTTGTTGATGAAGCGCCAGCCGATGGTGGTGTCATACACCGCATTGCTGCGGCTGAAGGCCGATTCCGCCTTGGGCATCACAAACGGTGCGCGGCTCATCGATTCGACACCGCCTGCAATCATCAGGCGCGCTTCGCCCGCCTTGATGGCGCGGGCAGCGGTGCCGATGGCATCCAGCCCGGAGCCGCAGAGGCGGTTGATGGTGGCGCCGGGCACATCCACAGGCAGGCCGGCCAGCAGGCTCGACATGTGTGCCACGTTGCGGTTGTCTTCACCGGCCTGGTTGGCACAGCCGTAGATCACGTCGGTCACTGCCTTCCAGTCCACGCCGGGATTGCGCTCCATCAGCGCCTTGATGGGCACTGCGCCCAGGTCATCGGTGCGCACGCCGGAAAGCGCGCCGCCGTAGCGGCCAAAAGGGGTGCGGATGGCATCGCAGATGAATGCGTCGGTCATGGTGGTCTCCTAAATGTGTGTCGATGAAAAGGGGTTAGAGCAGGCGCAGGCCGATCATTTCTTCCAGTGCGGGCTTGTCCAGCCTGGGCACGGTGTCGATGAGCTTGAGGCCCTGGGGCGTGACTTCGATCGTTGCCACATCGGTGTAGATGCGCTTGACGCAGCCGATGCCGGTGAGCGGGTAGCTGCATTGCTTGACGATCTTGCTCTCGCCCTTCTTGGTCAGCAGATCCATCATCACCCAGGTCTGCTTGGCACCGATGGCCAGATCCATCGCGCCGCCCACGGCAGGAATGGCGCCGGGCTCGCCGGTGCTCCAGTTGGCCAGGTCGCCGTTTTCAGCCACCTGAAAGGCTCCCAGTACGCAAATGTCGAGGTGGCCGCCGCGCATCATCGCAAAGCTGTCGGCATGGTGAAAGTAGCAGCCGCCCGCCAGCAGCGTCACGGGCTGCTTGCCGGCATTGGTCAGGTCGTAGTCTTCCTCGCCAGCCGCTGGGGCCGGCCCCATGCCGAGGATGCCGTTTTCCGACTGCAGAATCACTTCGCGGTCTTTGGGAATGTGGTTGGCAACCGCGGTCGGCTGCCCGATGCCGAGGTTGACGTAGGCGCCGTCATGGATGTCCTGCGCCACACGTGCGGCCAGCTCATCCTTGGTGCGTTTTTGGTAGCTGCTCATGGTGTTATCTCCTGCGCTGCGGCCGATCAGGCAGCCTGTTTGATGCCGACGGCCTGCGTGGCCACGCGGTCGATCTTGATCACCTGGTTGACATAGATGCCGGGGGTGACGACGGCTTCCGGGTCCAGCGTGCCCAGCTCCACAATCTCGTGCACGGTGGCCACGGTGTACTTGGCCGCTGCCGCCATCACCGGGCCGAAATTGCGCGCCGATTTGCGGTAGGTGAGATTGCCCCAACGGTCGCCTTGTTCGGCCTTGATGAGGGCCACATCGCCGTAGATGGGGTATTCGAGCACGTAGTGCCTGCCATTGATCTCGCGCGTTTCCTTGCCTGCTGCCAGCTCGGTGCCGTAGGCCGTAGGGCAGAAAAAGGCGCCAATGCCGGCACCTGCTGCGCGCATGCGCTCGGCCAGATTGCCCTGGGGCACGACTTCCAGTTCGATCTTGCCGCTGCGGTACAGCCCGTCAAACACATAGCTGTCCACCTGGCGCGGAAAGCTGCAGATGATCTTGCGCACAGCGCCCGTCTTGAGCAGGGCTGCCAGGCCCGTGTCGCCATTGCCCGCGTTGTTGTTCACCACGGTCAGCTCGCGCGCGCCCTGGGCGATCAGCCCGTCGATCAGCACCGAGGGAATGCCGGCTGTGCCAAAACCGCCGATCAGCACCGTCGAGCCGTCCTGGACCTTGCTGAGCGATTCGGCCACCGAGTCCGAAATCTTGTTGATCATCCGCTGTCTCCTGTCAGTAGAAACCCGTGCTGCCATCCGGTTCGGCAGCGCTTGGCCCCATGTGACCACAGAAGTGCATCAGGCACGATGGCGACGCTGGTGCCTGGGTGACTTTTGCGGCCTTGGGGATTGACCAAAATGTTCGTATATAGAACAATAGTTCGATAAAAGAATTATAGACTTTCGGTTCCACTGCCACCGACGCCTTGGTGACTGACTTTTGCAGTTTTGCAGCCATGGCTGCGCACCACCTTGCTGCCATGTTGCGCTTGCCGCAGAGATCGCTATGAAAGACGACGACCAGACCCTTCGCCCCAGTGACAGCTACGTGCAATCCTTTGCGCGCGGGCTGGAAGTGATCCGCAGCTTTGGTGCTGCCGCGCCGCGCCAGACGCTCACTGAGGTGGCGGACGCCACGGGCCTGACCCGCGCGGGCGCACGCCGCATCCTGCTGACGCTGCACACCCTGGGCTACGTGCGCATGGAAGGCCGGGCATTCGAGCTGACGCCGAAAATTCTCGATCTCGGCTTTGCCTACCTGACATCCATGCCGATGTGGCACAGCGCCCAGCCGGTGATGGACGCGCTGGTGGAGCAGGTGCATGAATCCTGCTCCATCGCGGTGCTGGACGGGCAGGACGTGGTGTACGTGATGCGCGTGCATACCCACAAGATCATGAGCACCAACCTGGGCATCGGCTCGCGCCTGCCTGCGTTCTGGACGTCGCTGGGACGCGTGCTGCTGGCCGAACTGCCCGCGCACGAGCTGCAGCATTTGCTTGAAACACGCGACCGCAGCCAGTTCACCCGCTTGACGGTGCAGGACGACGATGCGCTGCTGGCACAGATTGGCCAGGTACGCGTGCAGGGTTGGTGCCTGCTGAACCAGGAGCTGGAGGAGGGCCTGACCTCGGTCGCAGCCCCCATCCGCAATGCAGCAGGCAAGGTGGTTGCTGCGATGAACATCAGCGGCCAGGCCAACCGCACCACGCCCGAGATCATGCGCCAGGAGTTGCTGCCACAGCTGCTTCAGGCGGCTGGGCGCGTGTCGGCGCTGCTGGGCTACCGGGCTGGATCAGGCGCAGCACGGGCGGGTGCGGTGCGGGGCTGATCCTGCTGGGCGATGGTTGGGGATGAAAGCAGCCGCTTGTGCACAACAGCAAAGCGTTGCATTGTCAAAAATAAGAGCAAAGCATGCAATGGATCATTGATCCAGCTTGCCAAGGCCTTGCAGATTGCCAAACCGGTCACGAATCTGGATCCACGTGCTGCCCTGGTTCAGGAGCGGCAATGGAAAAACAATGATCCGGCCATCTGCGTGCTTGCATCGCACCCAAGTGGGTCGCTCGGTGGAGCCATACGCGCAGGCCAGCGACCCATCGGCAGACTTCACCAGCCCATTCTCTTCCTGGTTGAACACGATGTGCGTTGCCTGTATGGGGTCGTACCATTCGCCAAACAGGCGGTCCGCCAAGGCTGGAGGAGCATCCAGTTGCAGGCGCTGTATGGCGCGGGGCGCTTCTCCGGGAAAGGTCACCGTGCCACGCTGTGAAAAATGCCTGGCGGGCGTCGTCTCCTTCAAGGAGAGCTCTACGGTCACCACGCCTGCATTGTCTTGCCAATGCGCAGGTTGAGGCGGTCCACCCAGGCTGCGCCCGTCGGCATAGCGGTCCAGGCTCAGGTCTGCACGCGATGCGAGGGTATCGGCCCCCGCACTGGCGTAGGTGCCACTGCCCATGTGGAAAGTGGGTTGGCCGTCGGCACCATAGTTGAAGACCTGCAACACCATCGTGCTGTTCTGCACATCCAGCGCCAGGCCGCGCCCGGGTTTGCCGGTCAACTCATCGGTCACAATCCAGGTGCCATTCACCGGCATCAACTGATGGAAATACGCACGGGGAATCCCTGTGATCGTGGCGCCTGGCGCAGTGAGTTCCCAGTAGTTCTGTTGTACCCATGCTCGGACTCCATTGGCAACAGTATTCCTGTCGTATGCAGACCTGATCTGCCCCATGACTGGCAGCGGATGCGCGGGGGTATTCGACAAGGTGATGGCGCCTGAAACCTGACCTGCTGCCAGCCGCAACCGCAGGCTTTTGACGCCGCCGCTGACTGCGTTGGCGGCGTTGCACTGAAACTGAGCAAGATCAAAATCCACGGCGCAGGGCAGAGTTTGGGCTGCGCTATCAGGGGGGCTGGTCAGCGCGATTTCCGTCTGGCCTTCTGCGTTGCGTGTCAGCATTGCCGAGAAGTATTGCATCACCTGCAGTGCATCATCCAGAACCAGAAGATGCATGCCTCGGTTTCCGATCTGTGCCAGCGGATTGCTGATGCTGGGCGTGAAATCCTTCACCAGAAAGCGCTCTATCGCAGCAGGGGCTTCGCCGGGAAACTGCACGGTCCCTTTGAGCCCGTTGCTGAACGAAACGGTGACATCGCCAGATGAGCTGTCCTGTTCCGCATCGCGCGCCTCGCTGCCAAAGCTGCGGCCATTCTTGTATCGAATCAGTGGCGCGGTCACAGTGGTGCCATCCAATGTGCCTGTAGCTGTATAGAACGTGGCGTTGCCGTTCTTTTCATAGCCGAACACCTGCATGAAAAAGGTGTTGCCTTGCACGTCGATGGCCAGGCCGCGCCCGGGTTTGCCGTCTACTTCGCTGCTCACTACCCAGGTGCCTGCCTGCGGTGTGAAGTCGCGTGCGGCCCACGCTGCGGTGGCGCCAATGATCGAGGTGGTGAATGCGAATGCGCGTATCCAAGGGTGCATCGGGTCTCCAGCGGTGTTTCTGTGTCGTGGGCATCCTAATGGGTGGCGGGCCATGGCGCCACATGCGAGCGGGCTCACGAGCATGCCATTCTGGGGCTTGCTATGAATGGGTTCACACAAATTCAGCAATTCTTCACAAATGGGAATCATTTCTCATTAATATGTGCGGGCTTTCTCGGTAGTAGCAAGACAAGCCGGGCTTCCCGCCCCCTGCAGCCAGACCAGATTCGTGCCAACCCATAACAGGAATCGAAATGGCTCACCCCCTCAAACCCTGGGCTGCAACAGCTGCGGCCCTGTTTTCCACTTGCGTGCAGGCACAGTCGGCACCTCCTGCACCTCCTGCACCTCCTGCACCTGCTTCATCCACCGCACCTGCTGCCGAAGCCACGCTCGAAGAGGTGCGCGTGCAGGGCAGTGCAGAAGCCGAAGCGCGCTACGACGCAGTCACCGCCACCAGCGCCACCAAGATCGAAGCGCCTTTGCGTGATATTCCGCAGACCGTGAACGTGGTGCCACAGACCCTGATGCGCGACCAGGCGGCGCAATCCATGCAGGATGTGCTCAAGGCCGTGCCCGGCATTGGCATGTCGCACGGCGACGGGCAGCGCGACCAGGTCACCATCCGGGGCTTTTCGGCGATTGCGGACCAGTTTGTCGATGGGATGCGCGATGACGCGCTGTACTTTCGGGATCTGTCGAACATCGAGCAGGTGGAAGTGCTCAAGGGCCCGGCATCGGTGCTGTATGGGCGCGGATCATCGGGCGGGCTCATCAACCGCATCACCAAAAAGCCGGGCGCCAACCTGAACGAAGTGGGCTTGACCCTGGGCAGCTGGAAGCAGCGTCGGGGGGAGTTCGACATTGCGCGCGCGCCTGCGGACAGCGTGGTGTCCTACCGCCTGACGGGCGCACTGGAGCGCGCCGACAGCTACCGTGATCCGCAGTTTCTCGATCGCAAGGCGCTGGCAGGCTCGGTGCTGTTCAAATTCAGCGCCGACACGAATCTGCTGCTGCAGGCCGATTACCTCAAGGACAGCCGCATCACCGACTTCGGCGTGCCCGCCTACCAGGGGCGGCCCGTGAATGTATCGCCAGGCACCTACTATGGCGCAGCCAATGCGCGGCAGGCAGATGTGAGTACCAGCGAGGTCAGCTCGTTCTCCGCCACCTTCAACCACCGGTTCAACGACAACCTGAGCCTGCGCAATGCGCTGCGCTACTACGACTATTCTCTGGACCGCAGCAACACCCTGGTGGGCTCGGTGAACGAGGCCGCCCAAACCGCAACACTGACCCGGGGCCATGTGGAGCGGGGCGAGCACGGCTTTTTCAACCAGACGGAACTCACGCAGAAGCTACAGCTGGCGGGCATGCAGCACCAGATGCTGTACGGGCTGGAGCTGGGGCGGCAGAAGAAGGCGCTGCTCAACATCAGCCAGGCGGTGCCGGGCACCATCGACCTGTTCAAGCCGGTGCTGCCCGTGGTGCCACCGCAGTTGACGGCAGCACCTGGCGCCAACAACAACAGCGTGTTCAATGTGGCCAGCGCCTATGTGCAAGACCTGGTGAGCCTGGCGCCGCAGTGGAAGCTGCTGGCGGGCGTGCGGTACGACCGTTTCCGCCAGGAGACCGATGACCTGCTGCCAGCCAACACCGATCTGGCGCGCACCGATGTGGCCTGGAGCCCGCGGGTGGGTGTGGTGTACCAGCCCAGCGCCGCGCTGTCGTATTACGCCTCGTACAGCAAATCGTTCCAGCCGTCTGGTGAGACCTTTGCACTGGCAGCCAACAACGCGCAGCTCGCGCCCGAGATGACCACCAGCAAGGAGGTGGGTGTGAAGTGGGATGTGCTGGAAGGCAAGGCAACGGCGACTGCGGCGCTGTTCCAGGTGGAGCGCACCAATATCAAAAGCGTGGATGCGGTGACGAACAAGGTGGTTCCGCTGGGCGTGCAATGCACCAACGGGCTGGAGCTGAGTCTGGCGGGCAACCTGCCCTATGGCTTGCAGATCTGGTCGGGTTACGCCTATCTGCTGGGGGAAATGACCTCGTCGCCTGCCAAGGATGCGGGCCAGCCCGTGGAAGGCAAGCGGCCCACGCTCACGCCCCGGCACAGCGCCAACGTCTGGCTGACCAAGGCGCTAGGCAACGGCTTTGGCATTGGCGGCGGCGTGAACTATGTGGGTGCGCGCTTTGCCAACCCGGGCAATACCGTCACCTTGCCGGGCTACACCACGGTGGACGCCATGGGGTACTACCGCATGAACGGTGTGGATCTGCAGTTGAAGCTGAACAATATCTTTGATCGCCGCTACATCGTGGCAGGCCACGGCTCCAGTCCCAACCTCAACCTGCCCGGCGCGCCGCGCTCGGTGCAACTGGTCGCTCGTTACCGCTTCTGAACCATCTGCGCTCCATGACTCCCCCCGCAAGCGGCCACGCGCAGCACGGCGTGCGCCTTGGTTTTCAGCAAGCTCCAGCGCCATCTGGCAAGCGCCCGCAGCCAGCGGGCGGCCACCTCTTTGTGCCGCGGCGCTGGCACCGCCCAGCGGTACTGAAATGGTTGCGGCGCACCCACGCATGGCTGGGGGTGTGGGGCGCAGTGATGGGCCTGCTGTTTGGACTGACCGGCTTTTTCCTGAACCACCGCGCCACCATGAAGGTGCCGGGAACCAGCTACGCCAAAACCCAATGGCAGCTGGAGCTGCCGTCTCCACCGCCCGCCACGGTCGATGAACTGGCGGCGTACCTGAAGCAATCGATAGCCCTCAACCGCGAGCCGCACCGCAAGAAGGTGGAGCCCGCAGGTCCCGCGCCCTGGCCCGGGGCTACGCAGCCAGAGCATTGGCAAATCGCGTTCAACACGCCGCGCGCCGTGGTCAATGCAGAGTACTGGGTGGGCAACCTCTCCGTCAGCGTGGAGCGCACCGATCCGAATTTTCTGGGCAAGCTGGTTCGGTTGCACACCGGCGCGGGCGCCAGCGTGGCCTGGATTTTGCTCACCGACACCCTGGCGGGCGCGCTGATCGCCTTGTCGCTCACTGGCTTTCTGCTGTGGACCAAGCTGCACGGCCCGCGTCTGCTGGCACTGGGGCTGGCGGGCACCTGCCTTGCACTGCTGCTGGTGCTGGGCATCACCAGCTGGTAGCTGCTGGCTGGTTGGAGGCGCGAAGCGGCGCGGCGGGTTGTTTTTGCACCCGCCGGGCGCAGGCACGGATAATCTCCATGCCAGATCCCGCATCGACCACGCATTGATTGACCCCCATGGCCCGCCTTCCCCGTCTCACCATTCCCAACCTGCCACACCATGTGCTGCACCGGGGCAACAACCGGCAAACGGTGTTTGTGGACGCGGACGATTACCAGACTTTTGTCGAGCTGCTGCAGCAACTGGCGCAGACGCATCTGGTCGCGGTGCATGCCTTTGTGCTGATGCCCGATCATTTCCAACTGCTGGTTACTCCGCAGACCGAGCAAGGCCTGCCGCAGTTGATGCAGGCGCTGGGCCGGGCCTATGTGCGCTACTTCAACGCACGGCATGTGCGCACCGGCACTTTGTGGGAAGGGCGCTATCGCTCCACCGTGGTGGAGCCAGCGGCACCGTTGCTGCAATGCATCATCTACATTGACACCTGTGCCCAGCGGGCAGGGCAGGCGGTGCAGGCTGCAGATTACCCCTGGTCCAGCTGCGCGCACCATTTAGGTGCAAAAAACATCCCGTGGTTGCGCGACCCCGCTGCCTTCTGGGCCTTGGGCAATACCCCGTTTGCGCGCGAGGCGGAATACGCGCGCTTGCTGGCGCAAGGCTTGTCGCAACGGGAATCCAAGGCTCTGGAGGCGGCCGTCAATGGCGGTTGGGCACTGGGAGACGACGCTTTTGTGCAGCAGCTCCAGTCCACGACCGAGCGGCGTCTGCACAAAAAGAGTGCGGGGCGACCGCGCCTGCAGCCGGTCAAGGTCGAATAAATTCATGAAATCCATATAAATCAACATCTTTTTTTTTTGAATTTAATATGTCCCCAATTTAATTTTTGAAAATTCAATGTCAAATAAATAGGTATCTGACCCTGAATAAAGTTCTTGCTCGGGTATTACCTGCTGCTCTACATTGGCCTTCCCGCGATAGATTATTTGAAGGATTGCGCCATGGTGGCATCTGCACGCGAGCACATGCAAGCTCAGGGTCTGTACGACCCGACAATGGAACACGACGCCTGCGGCGTTGGCTTTGTGGCACACATCAAGGGCCACAAGAGCCATGCCATCGTGACCCAGGCTCTCAAGATTCTCGAAAACCTCGACCACCGCGGCGCAGTCGGTGCAGACAAGCTGATGGGCGACGGCGCGGGTATTCTGATCCAGCTGCCGGATGCGCTCTACCGCGACGAAATGGCTGCCCAGGGCGTAACCCTGCCGCCTTTTGGCGAATATGGCGTGGGCATGGTGTTCCTGCCCAAGGAGCACGCATCGCGCTTGGCCTGTGAAGAAGAACTGGAGCGCGCGATCAAGGCCGAGGGCCAGGTGCTGCTGGGCTGGCGCGATGTGCCGGTGAACCGCGACATGCCGATGTCGCCCACCGTGCGTGAGAAAGAGCCGATCATCCGCCAGGTATTCATTGGCCGTGGCGCCGATGTGATCGTGCAGGATGCGCTGGAGCGCAAGCTGTACGTGATCCGCAAGACGGCCAGCGCCGCCATCCAGAACCTGCAGCTCAAGTACAGCAAAGAGTACTACGTGCCCAGCATGAGCAGCCGCACCGTCATCTACAAGGGCCTGCTGCTGGCCGACCAGGTGGGCACCTACTTCCGCGACCTGGAAGACGAGCGCTGTGTATCGGCGCTGGGTCTGGTACACCAGCGCTTCTCCACCAACACCTTCCCCGAGTGGCCGCTGGCCCACCCTTACCGCTATGTGGCGCACAACGGTGAAATCAACACCGTCAAGGGCAACTACAACTGGATGCGCGCCCGTGAAGGCGTGATGAGCTCGCCCGTGCTGGGCAACGATCTGCAAAAGCTCTACCCGATCAGTTTTGCGCACCAGTCCGACACCGCCACCTTCGACAACTGCCTGGAACTGCTGACCATGGCGGGTTACCCGCTGGCGCAGGCGGTGATGATGATGATCCCCGAGCCCTGGGAGCAGCACACCACCATGGACGAGCGCCGCCGCGCGTTCTACGAGTACCACGCCTCGATGATCGAGCCTTGGGACGGCCCGGCCTCCATCGTATTCACCGATGGCCGCCAGATCGGCGCCACGCTGGACCGCAATGGCCTGCGCCCCGCGCGCTACTGCGTGACCGACGACGATTTCGTGATCATGGGTTCCGAATCGGGCGTGCTGCCCGTGCCAGAGCACAAGATCGTCAAGAAGTGGCGCCTGCAGCCGGGCAAGATGTTTTTGATTGACTTGGATCAAGGTCGTCTGATCGACGACGAGGAAGTCAAGTCGTCGCTGACGAACGCCAAGCCCTACATGCGCTGGATCGAAGACCTGCGCATCCGCCTGGATGATGTGGAAACCCCCGTGGCAGGCGAGTCGCAGATCGACCAGCAGGCCCAGGCCTCGCAGGAGTTCGGCGCCATTGCCGACGAGCAGGATTCGCCCGAGCTGCTGGATCTGCAGCAGGCCTTTGGCTACACGCAGGAAGACATCAAGTTCCTGATGAGCCCCATGGCTGCCAACGGCGAGGAAGGCATCGGCTCCATGGGCAACGACAGCCCGCTGGCCGTGCTGTCTGACAAGAACAAGCCGCTCTACAACTACTTCCGCCAGATGTTCGCGCAGGTGACCAACCCGCCGATCGACCCGATCCGTGAAGCGATCGTGATGAGCCTGGTGTCCTTCATCGGCCCCAAGCCCAACCTGCTGGACATCAACCAGGTCAACCCGCCGCTGCGCCTGGAAGTGACGCAGCCGGTGCTCGATTTTGCCGACATGGTCAAGCTGCGCAACATCCGCGAGCACACGGCCGGCAAGTTCAATTCGGCGGTGCTCGACATCACCTATCCGCTCGAGTGGGGCAGCGAAGGCGTGGAAGCGCGCCTGGCCTCGCTGTGCGCGCAGGCTGTGGACGCCATCAAGACCGGCCACAATATCCTGATCATCAGCGACAAGGGAGTCAGCAAGAACCGCGTGGCCATCCAGGCACTGCTGGCGCTCTCGGCCATTCACCAGCACCTGATCCGCGAAGGCCTGCGCACTGCGTGCGGCCTGGTGGTGGAGACCGGCACCGCCCGCGAAGTGCACCACTTCGGCGTGCTGGCCGGCTACGGTGCCGAAGCCGTGCACCCCTACCTGGCGCTGGAGACCATCACCTCGATCCACAAGCACCTGCCCGGTGACCTGTCGGCAGACAAGGCGATCTACAACTACATCAAGGCCATCGGCAAGGGCTTGTCCAAGATCATGTCCAAGATGGGCGTGTCCACTTACATGTCCTACTGCGGTGCGCAGCTGTTCGAGGCCGTCGGCATCAACAGCGAGACCATCGACAAGTACTTCACCGGCACCTCCAGCCGCGTGGAAGGCCTGGGCGTGTTCGAGATCGGCGAAGAGGCCATCCGCCGCCACAAGGCCGCGTTTGGCGATGACCCGGTGCTGGCCACCATGCTGGATACCGGCGGCGAATACGCCTGGCGCGCCCGTGGCGAAGAGCACATGTGGAGCCCCGATGCGATTGCCAAGCTGCAGCACTCGGCGCGCTCGAACAGCTTCAACACCTACAAGGAATACGCGCAGCTCATCAACGATCAGAGCAAGCGCCACATGACCTTGCGCGGCCTGTTCGAGTTCAAGATCGATCCGGCCCGGGCCATTCCGGTCGAGCAGGTCGAGTCGGCGGCCGAGATCGTCAAGCGCTTTGCCACCGGCGCCATGTCGCTGGGCTCGATCAGCACCGAAGCCCATGTGACCCTGGCAGTGGCGATGAACCGCATCGGCGGCAAGAGCAACACCGGCGAAGGCGGCGAAGACCCCGCACGCTACCGCAATGAGCTCAAGGGCATCCCGATCAAGAAGGGCGAGAGCCTGGCATCGGTCATCGGCAAGGATCAGATCGAGTCCGACTACGTCCTGCAGGAAGGCGACAGCCTGCGCTCCAAGATCAAGCAGGTGGCATCGGGCCGCTTTGGTGTGACGGCGGAGTACCTGGCGTCGGCTGACCAGATCCAGATCAAGATGGCCCAGGGCGCCAAGCCCGGTGAAGGCGGCCAGCTGCCTGGCGGCAAGGTGTCCGAATACATCGGCAAGCAGCGCTACTCGGTGCCCGGCGTGGGCCTGATCTCGCCACCGCCGCACCATGACATCTATTCGATCGAAGACCTGGCACAGCTCATTCACGACCTCAAGAACGTCGCCACGCATTCGTCGATCAGCGTCAAGCTGGTGTCCGAAGTCGGCGTGGGCACGATTGCCGCAGGCGTGGCCAAGTGCAAGGCCGATCACGTGGTGATCGCCGGCCACGATGGCGGCACGGGCGCATCGCCCTGGTCCTCCATCAAGCATGCGGGCTCGCCATGGGAAATCGGCCTGGCCGAAACCCAGCAGACCCTGGTGCTCAACGGCCTGCGCAGCCGCATCCGCGTGCAGGCAGATGGCCAGATGAAGACCGGCCGCGACGTGGTGATCGGTGCGCTGCTGGGTGCCGATGAGTTCGGCTTTGCCACGGCGCCGCTGGTGGTGGAAGGCTGCATCATGATGCGCAAGTGCCATCTCAACACCTGCCCGGTGGGCGTTGCCACGCAAGACCCCGAGCTGCGCAAGAAATTCAGCGGCAAGCCCGAGCACGTGGTGAACTTCTTCTTCTTCATTGCAGAAGAAGCGCGCCAGATCATGGCCCAGCTGGGCATCGCCAGGTTCGACGACCTGATCGGCCGCGCCGACCTGCTCGACATGAAGGCCGGCATCACTCACTGGAAAGCCAAGGGCCTGGATTTCAGCCGCCTGCTGGCGCGTGCCGAGGTGGGTGCCGATGTGCCGCTGTTCCACACGCAAGAGCAGGAGCACGGCCTGGAAAAAGCCTTCGACAACATCCTGATCGAGAAATCGCGCCCCGCCATCGACAAGGGCGAGCGCGTGAAGATTCTGGAGACCGTGCGCAACGTCAACCGTACCGTGGGCGCCATGCTCTCGGGCGCGGTCACCAAGGTGCACCCCGAAGGCCTGCCGGACGACACCATCCACATCCGCGTGGAAGGCACAGGCGGGCAGTCGTTTGGCGCGTTCCTCTGCAACGGCATCACCCTGTACCTGATTGGCGATGCCAACGACTACACCGGCAAGGGCCTGTCCGGCGGCCGTGTGGTGGTGCGCCCGAGCCTCGATTTCCGTGGCGATGCGCACCAGAACATCATCGTCGGCAACACCGTGATGTACGGCGCAACCACGGGCGAAGCCTTCTTCAGCGGCGTGGCCGGTGAGCGCTTTGCCGTGCGCCTGTCGGGTGCAACGGCGGTGGTGGAAGGCACGGGCGACCATGGCTGCGAATACATGACCGGCGGCACCGTGCTGGTGCTGGGCAAGACCGGCCGCAACTTTGCGGCGGGCATGAGTGGCGGCGTGGCCTACGTCTATGACGAAGACGGCCAGTTTGCCAGCCGCTGCAACACCGCGATGGTGGCGCTGGACAAGGTGCTGCCGCAGGCGGAGCAGGAGGCCTCCATCGACAAGGCCGTCTGGCACCATGGACAGACCGACGAAGCCCAACTCAAGCAACTGCTGGCCGACCACCTGCGCTGGACGGGCAGCAAGCGCGCCCGCGAACTGCTCGACCACTGGGAGGCTTCGCGTGCCAAGTTCGTCAAGGTCTTCCCGACCGAGTACAAGCGCGCTTTGGGCGAGATGTATGCCAAGGCAGAAGCCAAGGCGCAGCTGACCAAGGCCAAGACCTCCGCCAAGAAGAGTGCAGACGCAGCGGCAAAGTGATGCATAACGGCTGCGCTGTACCAATGGCGTGGCCGCTGACGTCCTCCACCCTTTTTCAAAAGACCTAATAGACCACGATTGCCGCCTGCCCACATGGCGCAGGCGGTAGCCAAGCAAGAGATCCGATCATGGGAAAAGTCACTGGCTTTATGGAATTTGTGCGCATCGACGAGGGCTATGCGCCCGTTGAAGAGCGCGTCAAGCATTACAAGGAATTCGTTGTCGGCCTGAACTCGCAGCAGGCCAAGCAGCAGGGCGCACGTTGCATGGACTGCGGCACCCCGTTCTGCAACAACGGCTGCCCGGTCAACAACATCATTCCGGATTTCAACGATCTGGTGTACCGCGCGGACTGGGCTGCAGCCTTCCACGTGCTGGATTCGACCAACAACTTCCCCGAGTTCACGGGCCGTATCTGCCCCGCGCCGTGCGAGGCTGCCTGCGTGCTCAACATCAACAACGACCCGGTGGGCATCAAGTCCATCGAGCACGCCATCATCGACCGTGCCTGGGAAGAAGGCTGGGTGCTGCCCCGCCCGGCTGGCGCCAAGACCGGCAAGAAGGTGGCAGTGATTGGCTCTGGCCCGGCCGGCATGGCTGCGGCGCAGCAGCTGGCGCGTGTGGGTCACGACGTGACCCTGTTCGAAAAGAACGACCGCATCGGCGGCCTGCTGCGTTACGGCATTCCTGACTTCAAACTCGACAAGAGCCATATCGACCGCCGCGCCAAGCAGCTGGAGGCCGAAGGCGTCACCATCCGCACCGGCGTGCTGGTGGCCGGCAAGGATGGCCTGGGCAAGGACAGCAAGGTCACCAACTGGGCCAAGGAAACCGTCTCGCCCGAGCAGCTCAGGGCCGAGTTCGACGCCGTGCTGCTGACCGGCGGCTCCGAGCAGTCACGTGACCTGCCCGTGACGGGCCGCGACCTGGACGGCATCCACTTTGCGATGGAGTTTCTGCCCCAGCAGAACAAGATCAACGCGGGCGACAAGCTCAAAGGCCAGTTGCGTGCCGATGGCAAGCACGTCATCGTGATCGGCGGCGGCGACACCGGCAGCGACTGCGTGGGCACCAGCAACCGCCACGGCGCCAAGAGCGTTACCCAGTTCGAGGTGATGCCCATGCCGCCCGAAGAGGAAAACAAGCCGCTGGTCTGGCCCTACTGGCCGATCAAGCTGCGCACCAGCTCCAGCCACGAGGAAGGGGCCGTGCGCGAGTTCGCCATCTCCACCAAGTCGTTCAACGGCGACAAGGGCAAGGTCAAGAGCCTGACCACCGTGCAGGTTGAGTTCAAGGACGGTAAGTTGACCGAAGTCAAGGGTACCGAAAAGGAATGGCCTGCTGACATGGTGCTGCTCGCCATGGGTTTCGTGAACCCGGTCGCCAGCGTGCTCGACGCCTTTGGCGTGGACAAGGACGCACGTGGCAACGCCAAGGCAACGACCGATTTCACCGGCGGCTACGCCACCAATGTGGACAAGGTATTTGCTGCGGGCGATATGCGCCGGGGACAGTCGCTGGTGGTCTGGGCGATCCGAGAAGGCCGCCAGGCTGCGCGCGCGGTGGATGAGTTCCTGATGGGAGAGAGCGATCTGCCACGTTGATAGGGTGGGGTGGCCTTCCCGGTCGCCCTTTGGGTCTCGTGAAACGGCAAGCTGACCGGTTGTCTTTGACCCGCCGCCGCAAAACCAAGCCGCATACCGGAAGGTGTGCGGCTTTTTTGTTGGCAACCGGTGAACGGTGGGGCCGTAAGATGGTGTACTCCCCCTGAGTAATGGGGGATTTTGCGACTTTTGCGCTTACTGGCTGTGCGCTGATCTTTTATACTATCTACCAGTATATGTAAAATCTGCACCATGCCTCATTCTGCCGAAGACAAACGCCGTGCCATC
This sequence comes from Comamonas sp. 4034, assembly GCF_050434545.1. Classification (NCBI taxonomy): domain Bacteria; kingdom Pseudomonadati; phylum Pseudomonadota; class Betaproteobacteria; order Burkholderiales; family Comamonadaceae; genus Comamonas; species Comamonas sp. 4034. The sequence continues at coordinate 190,018 of NZ_JBNDIT010000005.1, forward strand.
ACGCGCCTGAACCGCATTCGTGGACAGGCCGATGCACTGGCGCGCGCGGTGGAGGCAGGCACCGACTGCGCGCCCATCCTGCAGCAGCTGGCTGCGATGCGCGGAGCCGTGCACGGGCTGATGGCCGATCTGCTCGATAGCCATCTGCGCGAGACCATGGCCAAGCAACCGGCGCCGTCGCAGGCCGATATCGAGGAGATGCTGGCGCTGCTGCGCTCGTACCTGAAATGAATATCCCCCCTGTGGCGCTGTGCGCCTTCCCTCTACCCTTGCGTGGCGATGCCATGCAGGCATGGGAACGACAGCCTCGGTGCGGGGCGACGCGGCCGGCGTAGGCCCTTCCTCGCTGTCTCGCAACTTGGGCATCGTCCGTGTCATGAATATCTGTCATAAATCGTTTGACCTATAAGGAGTCCACCCATGAAATCCCGCGCCGCTGTTGCCTTCAAAGCCGGAGAGCCCCTGCAGATCGTCGAGATCGACGTCGCGCCACCCCAGGCGGGTGAGGTGCTGGTCAAGATCACCCATACTGGCGTGTGCCACACCGATGCCTTCACGCTGAGTGGCGATGATCCCGAAGGCATCTTCCCCGCCGTGCTGGGCCATGAAGGCGCAGGCATTGTGGTGGAAGTGGGCGAGGGCGTGACCAGCGTCAAGCCTGGTGACCATGTGATTCCGCTCTACACCGCCGAATGCGGTGAATGCCTGTTCTGCAAGAGCGGCAAGACCAATTTGTGCACCGCCGTGCGCGCCACCCAGGGCAAGGGCGTGATGCCCGACGGCACCACGCGCTTCTCGTACAACGGCGAGCCCGTCTACCACTACATGGGCTGCTCCACGTTCAGCGAGTACACGGTGGTGGCTGCCGTGTCGCTGGCCAAGATCAACCCCGATGCCAACCCCGAGCAGGTCTGCCTGCTGGGCTGTGGCGTGACCACGGGCCTGGGCGCTGTCAAGAACACCGCCAAGGTGCAGGAAGGCGATACCGTGGCCGTGTTTGGCCTGGGTGGCATTGGCCTTGCGGTGATCCAGGGCGCCAAGCTGGCCAAGGCCGGTCGCATCATTGCCGTCGATACCAACCCCGGCAAGTTCGAGCTGGCCCGCACCTTTGGCGCCACCGATTGCGTCAACCCCAAGGACCATGACAAGCCAATCCAGCAGGTGATCGTCGAGATGACCGGCTGGGGCGTGGACCACAGCTTTGAATGCATCGGCAACGTCCACGTCATGCGGGCCGCGCTCGAATGCGCGCACCGTGGCTGGGGCCAGAGCGTCATCATCGGCGTGGCAGGCAGCGGGCAGGAGATTTCGACCCGCCCCTTCCAGCTGGTGACCGGCCGCAAGTGGATGGGCACGGCTTTTGGCGGTGTCAAGGGCCGCTCGCAACTGCCTGGCATGGTGGAAGACGCGATGGCGGGCAAGATCCAGCTGGCGCCATTCGTCACCCACACCATGGGCCTGGCGCAGATCAACGAGGCGTTCGACCTGATGCATGAAGGCAAGTCGATCCGCTCGGTCGTCAATTACGCCGAATAAAGCCTCGCCGCACGCAATCGGCCCGCAGGCCTGACAATGGCGGACTGAATGCTTTATTGCGGCAGCCGCCGTGCCCTTGTCTCCATGTCCTTCTCCACACTTGGCCTTGCGCCATCGCTCGCCCATGCCGCCCAATCGCAGGGGCTGATTGCGCCCACGGCCATCCAGCAGCAAGCCATCCCCGCCATTCTGGACGGGGGTGACCTGCTGGCCTGCGCGCCCACAGGCTCGGGCAAGACCGCCGCCTACGTGCTGCCGCTGTTGCAGGCCTGGATGCTGAGCGATGCGGGCGACAGGCCCGGGGCGCGCGAAACCCAGGCACTGGTTCTGGTGCCCACGCGCGAGCTGGCCACGCAGGTGGCCGAACTGGTCTATTTTGTAGGCGAGGCACTGGGCCGCCGCCCCAAGGTGGCAGTACTCACGGGGGGGGTATCCATCAATCCGCAACTGCTGGCCCTGCGCGGGGGCGTGGACATGGTGATTGCCACCCCCGGGCGTCTGCTGGATGTGGTGGATCACAGCAAGCTGCGGCTGGACACCATTCGCACCCTGGTGCTGGACGAGGCCGACCGCCTGATGGACCTGGGCTTTGCTGACGAGTTGAACCGTGTGCTGGCCCTGGTGCCTGCCAAGGCGCAGCGCCAGACCCTGCTGCTGTCGGCCACGTTTGCGCCAGCCGTGCAGGCCCTGGTGCCCCAGCTGCTGCGCGACGGCCATGCGCGTGTCGAGATCGCATCCACCCACCTGGAAGACGCCACCATCGAGCAGCGCGCGCTGTACGTGGATGCCGCCAAGCGCACGCCGGTGCTGCGCGATCTGATCGAGCAGTACAAGGGCCAGCGCATGCTGGTGTTCGTGGCCAGCCGCTACAGCGCGGAGCACGTGGCCAACAAACTGTACGACCGGGGCATCAACGCCACGGCCTTCCATGGCGAGCTGAGCCAGGGTGCACGCCAGCAGGTGCTGCAGGAGTTTCGCACCAGCCAGTGGCAGGTGTTGATTACCACCGATCTGGCGGCGCGCGGCATTCATGTCGATGCGCTGCCGCTGGTCGTCAACTACGACCTGCCGCGCTCGCCGACCGATTACACACACCGCATCGGCCGTACCGGCCGCGCAGGGCTGAGCGGCCTGGCCATCAGCCTGGTCACGCCCGCAAGCCTGGCGCACTGGAAGCTGATTGCCAAACGCAATGCGCTTGCTGTGGAGCTGGAGCAGTTGCCCGCCTATCCGGTGACCGAGCCCGAGCCCACGCCCCAGCCGCAGGAAGACGGAAACAACGGCGGCATCAAGGGCAAGCGCATGAGCAAGAAAGACAAACTGCGCGCGGCAGCACAACAGGCAGGCATGCCTGCGGCCCGCCCTGGCAAGACGACGCAGTGAATTGAAAAGGATTTCCATGGTTGACGCCGCCTCTACCCTCAAGCTCACCGCTGCCCACGCCTCTTTTGGCGGTGCGCAACGCTTCTACGAGCATTTCTCCAGCGAAACGGGTCTGGCGATGAAGTTCTCCGTCTATCTGCCGCCCAAGGCAATCGAGGGTGAAAAGGTGCCTGTGCTGCTGTACCTGGCAGGGCTCACCTGCACCGAAGAGACCTTCATGATCAAGGCTGCCGCGCAGCGCCTGGCGGCCGAGCTGAATGTGGCTCTGCTGACGTGTGACACCAGCCCGCGCGGCGCGGGCCTGCAGGGAGAATCGGAGAGCTGGGATTTTGGCGTGGGGGCCGGTTTCTACCTCGATGCCACGGCCAAGCCCTGGGCGCTGCACTGGCGCATGGAAAGCTACATCCTCCATGACCTGCTGCCGCTGGTGGGCGCCAGGCTGCCCGTCGATCTGCAGCGCCTGGGCATCTTTGGTCACAGCATGGGCGGCCATGGCGCGCTGACTCTGGCGCTGCGCCACCCCGGGGTGTTCAAATCGGTATCGGCCTTTGCACCCATTGCCAACCCCATTCACTGCCCTTGGGGCCAGAAAGCCTTTTCTGGCTACCTGGGCGACAACAAGGCAGCGTGGGCGCAGCATGACGCCACCGAGCTGATGGCCGCGCAATCGCAGGCGCCATACCCGGCAGGCATCCTGATCGACCAGGGGCTGGCCGACAAGTTTCTGCTCGAAAAGCAGCTTCTGCCCGAAGCCTTCGAGGCTGCCTGCGCCAAGGCGGGCCAGCCGCTCACGCTGCGCCGCCATGCGGGCTACGACCACGGCTACTACTTCATCCAGACGTTCATCGAAGACCATGTGCGCCACCACGCGGAGCAATTGCGCGGCTGACCTGCACAGGCGTCACCATCGGGCGGAGCAGTTTGCAGTTTTGCTGCGCTGGCATAAGGACGGCGTTGTCTGACGTGGCGATTGATAGGACGGCTCTATAAACAACGGCAGGATAGCTTCAGAGGTGGCGGCTTGGGCCGCTACAGCGATCCATTCGACCCACTCGAACCTCGTGACCCATTGGAATCTTTGAAAGGAATGCCATGCCGACTGCCTATGAACCGCACCAGATTCTCGACAAGCAGGAGCTGTCGCTTTTCCAGTTGAGCCAGGCCGAGCAACAGGTCGGCGCATTGCCTGTCAAGGAGCGCCGTCGCCTGCTGCAAAAAGCACGCAACCTGCGCGACCGCGCGCGTACCAAATATGTCAAGCAGGTGGCCCACACCCGCATGCTGACAGGCAGCAAGCGGGGCTACGGTGGAGCGGCCAACGAGCGCTCGCGCGCCAAGGCAGCGCTGCTGACGCAGGCCGTGCAGTCGCTGCAGCAACTGTAAATACCCACAAGGGCAACAGCACAGGCGCAGCGCCTGTTGCCTGCAGCACGCCGAGGCCGACCGACTGCTGCCGGGCTACTTGCGGGCCTCGGTCAGCATGCGCAGGGCAAGGCCTGCCAGCACGGTGCCCATCAACCAGCGCTGAATCTGTATCCAGCTGGGGCGCTGCGCCAGAAACACGGCGATGGAGCCTGCCAGCATTGCGATGGCGGCATTCACGCTGACGCTGATCACAATCTGGGTGAAACCCAACACCATCGACTGCGAAAAGACGCTGCCATTCACGGGGCTGATGAACTGGGGCAGCAGCGACAGGTACATCACAGCGATCTTGGGATTGAGCAGGTTGGTTAGAAAGCCCATGGCAAACAGTTTTCGCGGGCTGTCCTGCGGCAGTTGCCGCACTTCGAACGGCGAGCGCCCTCCGGGTTTGACGGCTTGCCACGCCAGATACAGCAAATACAGTGCACCACCAATGCGCAGCGCATCATAGGCAAATGGGATGGCCATCACGATGGCGGTGATGCCCAGGGCCGCGCACACCATGTAGAACACGAAGCCCAGTGCCACACCGCCCAGGGAGATCAGGCCTGCGGTGCGCCCCTGGCAGATGGAGCGCGAGATCAGGTAGACCATGTTGGGCCCTGGTGTCAGCACCATGCCCAGTGAGATGAGGCCAAAGGCCAGCCAGTTGTTGAAGTCAGGCATCGTCAATACTTTCCCGCAAGGGTGGAGGGCAAGCCGCACATTGCAAGCCGCGCATCAGGTGCTGCGCGGCGATCCCACATCATAGGCGCGCAGGTTTCTGTCACCAATCTCCAGCGCAGGCCATGCGGCGCGCCAGGCCTGGATGTGGCTGGATGCGAAATGTGCATCCAGCGCGGCCTGGTCACTCCACAACTCCTTCACATGGATCAAGCCCGGCTCCAGCACATCTTCGCCGTAGCTGTACTCCAGGCACCCGGCTTCGGCACGCGAGGCCTGCACCATCGCCCGCATCGCAGGTCTGGCGCGTTCCAGATTGGCGGAGGGCAGTCGAACGGTGCCAACAATCAACAGCATGGGGTTTCCTTTCGGAGAAACGGGTCAAAAGAACAATTGGCGGGCTCGGGAAGGTGGCAGGCCAGCGCCGATGCTGCCGTCAGCGCAACCAGCCCGGCACCTGGGTTTCCAGCAACTGGGGTACGGTATCGGCTGCGGTCCACAGCACCGCCAGCTGTTCCCATTCGGCGGCCCAGCGCTGGGCGTCCTCGCGGCCCATGCCGATGACGAGAAAGCCCGGCTCGGCGGGCCAGCCGTTGGCAGGGTGCTGGGCCACGGTGGGCAGTGCCGCGTAGCCGGCGGCGCCCAGGGCGCGGCCCAGTTGGGCATGGCGCTCGATGTTTTCGTCCTTGTCCAGCAATTCGCCCATCGGGTTGAAGGCGGTGATCAGGCACGCGCAATCGGTCTGGTGCTGCAGATAGATGGCCGCGAGCGCAGGCTGGGCCTGGCCCACCTGCAAGCCAAAGGGCGCCTGGTGCAGTACGTGGTACTGGGTTTCTTCAAAGGCCTTGCGCAGTGCGGGCGAGAGGGTGGTCATAGTTTGATAGCTGCCAGCGCTTGCAGGGTAAGCGATGGCGGCATATTCCATTGAAAATCACGGCAGGGGGCCAGCCTGTGCCAGCCAGGGTCGCCATCGTAGCGGCTTGCCGACGTCCGACTAGCCCGGCAGAGTTTTCCATAAAGGCGACACGAAATTCGTGTGATCGGAGACAATACCCGCTTCGCCTGCACTTGGTATCTTGTCCCGAACAAGCCAGGTGCTCTTATTTTGTCTTTCTCTTTGCGTTGTTGGACACCATGAAAAAACGTTCCTTCGTTGCCACCCTGGCGCTGTCTGCCCTGCTTGCCGCTTGCAGCAAGAATGAAGCTCCCAAGCCTGCGGCAGAAACGCCGGCACCAGCGCCTGCACCGGTCGCTGCTGTGGCTTCCAAGCTGGTGGTGGGCCTGGACGACAACTTCCCGCCCATGGGTTTCCGTGACGAGAAGAACGAAATCGTGGGTTTTGACATCGACATGGCCCGCGAAGCGGCCAAGCGCGCAGGCATCGAAGTGGAATTCAAGCCCATCGACTGGAACGCCAAGGAAGCCGAGTTGCTGGGCAAGCGCGTGGATGCGCTGTGGAACGGCCTGACGATTCTGGAAGAGCGCAAGGAAAAGATCCTGTTCACCGATCCGTACATGGTCAACAAGCAGATCATCATCGTGAAGGCTGGCTCGCCCATCAAGACCAAGGCCGACATGGCCGGCAAGGTGGTGGGCGCCCAGGAAGGCTCCAGCGCCGTGACGGCGATGGAAAAGGACAAGGATCTGTCGTCCAAGTTCAAGGAAACCAAGCTGTTTGGAGACAACATTGCTGCGCTGATGGACGTGGAAGCCGGTCGCCTGGATGTGGTGGTGGTGGACGAGGTGGTAGGACGCTACCTGGTCAACAAGAAGCCTGACAACTACGTGGTGCTGGCAGACGACTTTGGCACGGAAGACTACGGCGTGGGCTTCCGCAAGGACGACGAGGCCACCCGCAACAAGATCAACGACGTGCTGGGCGAGATGAAGAAGGACGGCAAGGCCGAAGAGATCGCCAAGAAGTGGTTTGGCGCGGACGTGATCAAGCACTGATAGCGGATTGCTGGGCGCACACCGCGCCTTGCTGGTGCAAGAAATCTGCAAAAAACATAGCTGGTAGCGCGCAGCCATATTGGTTCATTGGCACGGAAGCCATTGAAGTTCAATGTGGATGAGCGCCACCAGCTCTCTTTTTGATAGAAGTGTGTGGCGGCGAGATGCGCCGCACACCGTCAGGCATACGGCGCGCGAGGCAGGGCGCCACCTGAGGGCATGCGATGGATTATGTAATTTCACTTCTGGGGCCGCTGTCCAATGGCGCCCTGGTGACTCTCAAGCTGTTTGTCATCACCCTGGTGCTGTCGGTGCCGCTGGGCCTGGCATTGGCGCTGGCGCGCATCTCGCCCTTCAAATGGCTCTCGCGCCTGGTCGAGGGCTACATCTGGCTGATGCGCGGCACGCCCTTGATGCTGCAGTTGCTGTTCATCTACTTTGCGCTGCCGTTCGTGCCGGTGGTCGGCGTTCGCCTGCCCGATTTTCCTGCGGCCGTGGTGGCGTTTGCGCTCAACTATGCAGCCTACTTTGCCGAAATCTTCCGCGCCGGTATCCAGAGTGTGGACCGTGGTCAGTACGAAGGCGCCAAGGTGCTGGGCCTGTCGTATGGCCAGACCATGCGCCGCATCGTGCTGCCGCAGATGATCCGCACCATCCTGCCGCCAGTCAGCAACGAAACCATCACCCTGGTCAAGGACACCTCGCTGATCTACGTGCTGGCACTGAACGACCTGCTGCGCGCTGCGCGCGGCATCGTGCAGCGCGATTTCACCACCACGCCTTTCGTGGTGGCTGCGGCCTTCTATCTCATCATGACCCTGGTGCTGACCTGGGGCTTCAACCGTTTGGAGAAACGCTATGCCAAGTACGACGCTTGATTTCACCCAGGCAGGCGTCATGGTGCAGGCCCGTGGCATCCACAAGGCCTTCGGCGGTGCCGAAGTGCTCAAGGGCGTGTCGCTCGATATCCACAAGGGCGAGGTCGTGGCGGTGATCGGGCCGTCGGGCTCGGGCAAGAGCACATTCCTGCGCTGCCTGAACCACCTGGAGGTGATCGATTCCGGCTCCGTCGTGGTGGGCGGTGCCACCCTGGTGCAGAACAATGCCCAGGGCGTGGCGCAGTACGTGCCCGACGCCGAACTGCGCCCCATTCTGCGCCGCATGGGCATGGTGTTTCAGTCGTTCAACCTGTTCCCGCACCTGACGGTGCTGGAAAACATCATCGAGGCGCCGATGATCGTCAAGGGCCTGACGCGCGACCAGATCATGCCCAAGGCGCAGGCGCTGCTGCGCAAGGTGGGTCTGTCGGAAAAGGCCGATGCCTACCCCGCTCGTCTGTCGGGCGGCCAGAAGCAGCGCGTGGCCATTGCGCGCGCGCTGGCCATGGAGCCGGACATCATGCTGTTCGACGAGCCAACCTCCGCGCTGGACCCCGAACTGACCGGCGAAGTGCTGCGCACCATGCGCGAGCTGGCTGAAGAGCACATGACCATGCTGGTGGTCACGCACGAAATGGGCTTTGCCCGTGAAGTGGCCAATACCGTGGTGTTCATGGACCAGGGCGAGCTGATCGAAGCCAAGCAGGCGAGGGCCTTTTTTGAGGAATGCAGCCATCCACGCATCCGGTCGTTCCTGGAAAACATGCTCTGAGCGAGCGAAAGAGAATGCTCCAGCGCGCAGAAAAGTGCTGCCGGAGTGGCCGATATTGATCTCAAGCGCCCGACAGATGGGCGCTTTTTGCTATTGAAAATGCAATTTTCATAGCAGTGCCGTAGGCCGATGGCGCAGGGCTGCCGCACTGCAGCAAATCGTGCAACTGCCGCGCCAATAGCCTGCGGCGGCAAGGGGCCTCCACTGGCAAAGTGGTGATGTGATGCTATAAATACATGCGTGAATGTTTGTTGCAAATGTTGCCGCCAGAGGGTTGCTGCGTTCACCAATTGACGACAATGAGGATGACGGCGATCACGTATGATGATCAAGCCGGTTCCATCCGGTTTTTCTATGCCATCTACCGCTTCCACACCACTCGCAGAGCTACGCAACGTCACCTTTGGATATGGCGACCGCACCATCCTGCGCGATGTGTCGCTGACGATTCCGCGCGGCAAGGTGACTGCACTGATGGGGGCGTCCGGCGGCGGAAAAACCACAATCCTGCGGCTGATTGGCGGCCAGGTGCGCGCCCAGGCTGGCGAAGTGCTGGTGGGCGGGCAGGATGTGGGTGCGATGAACCAGGCCCAGCTGTATGCAGCACGGCGCCGCATGGGCATGCTGTTCCAGTTTGGCGCGCTGTTCACCGACATGAGCGTGTTCGAGAACGTGGCGTTTCCGCTGCGCGAGCACACCGATCTGGCAGAACCGCTGATCCGCGACATCGTGCTGATGAAACTGCAGGCCGTGGGCCTGCGCGGCGCGCGCGATCTGATGCCCTCGCAGATATCGGGTGGCATGGCGCGACGCGTGGCGCTGGCGCGGGCGATTGCGCTTGATCCCGAATTCATCATGTATGACGAGCCCTTTGCCGGGCTGGACCCGATTTCGCTGGGCACCTCGGCGCAGCTGATCCGTGAACTCAACGATGCCATGGGGCTGACGACCATCATCGTCTCGCACGATGTCGAAGAAACATTCAAGCTGGCCGATCAGGTGATCATCCTGGGCCCGGGCGTGGTGGCCGCGCAAGGTTCGCCCGACGAGGTCCGGGCCAGCACCGATCCGCTGGTGCACCAGTTTGTGGGAGCGCTGCCACAGGGCCCGGTGCCTTTTCACGTTCCAGGGCCCAGCATGGAAGAAGACTTCGGGGCAGCCAGGAAAGGGGGCCGCTGATGCGTTGGTGGCATCCTTCAGATATTGGTTTTGCACTGCGCAGCAAGGCGGTGGGCGTGGGCGAGGCCACGCGGCTGCTGCTGCGTCTGGTGGCCGCGCTGGGCTATGTGCTCAAGCGCCCGGCGCTGCTGCGCGACCAGATTCACTTTCTGGGCAATTATTCGCTCGCCATCATCGGCGTCTCGGGCCTGTTCGTGGGCTTTGTGCTGGGCCTGCAGGGCTACTACATCCTGCAGCGCTACGGCTCGACCGAAGCCGTGGGCATGATGGTGGCACTGACCCTGCTGCGCGAACTCGGGCCCGTGGTGACCGCCTTGCTGTTTGCCGGGCGTGCCGGCACGGCACTCACGGCCGAAATCGGACTGATGAAAGCCGGCGAGCAGCTGTCTGCCATGGAGATGATGGCGGTTGACCCGGTCGAGCGCATCCTGGCACCGCGTTTCTGGGCGGGCCTCATCACCATGCCTTTGCTGGCGGCCGTGTTCAGCGCAGTGGGCGTGATCGGCGGCTGGATCGTGGGCGTGCTGATGCTCAATATCGACGGCGGCGCCTTCTGGGGCCAGATGCAGAACGGTGTCGATGTGCTGACCGATCTGGGCAATGGCGTCATCAAGAGCTTCGTGTTCGGTGTGACGGTGACCTTTGTGGCGCTGCTGCAAGGCTACGTGGCCAAGCCCACGCCTGAGGGCGTGTCGCGCGCCACCACGCGCACGGTGGTGATGGCGTCGCTGGCAGTGCTGGCGCTGGATTTCCTGCTCACCGCAACCATGTTCAGCATTTGATGCTATAGAAAATAGAGTGACAAGAAACGGATTTGCATATGCAACCCTCTAAAACCGATTTTTGGGTCGGCCTGTTCGTGATGCTGGGAGCTGCCGCGCTGGTGTTTCTGGCGCTCAAGGCAGGCAATCTGCTGACCCTGGATTTCAGCAAGGGCTATGAGGTCACTGCCCGCTTCGATAACATTGGCGGCCTCAAGCCGCAGGCGGCGGTGCGCAGCGCTGGCGTCAAGGTGGGCAAGGTCAAGAACATCACGTTCAATGACAAGACCTTCCAGGCCGATGTGCACCTGGAGTTGAACAACGGCTATGCCTTTCCCAAGGACAGTTCGTTCAAGATCCTGACCAGCGGCCTGCTGGGCGACCAGTATGTGGGTGTCGAGCCGGGCTATGACGAGAAAGCCCTTGCTGCTGGTGACACCATCACCAACACCCAGTCGGCGGTGGTGCTGGAAAATCTGATTGGCCAGTTCCTGTATGGCAAGGCCTCGGAAGGCGCGAGCACCAAGCCACAAGAATGATTCTAGAAATAACAAGAGAACAACGATGACCAAGACGCAAACCCGATTTGGCGCGCGCCGCAGCTGGCTGATGGCTGGGGCGCTGGGTGCCAGTGCCCTGATGGCCGGCTGTGCCACCGGCCCCAATGCCGACCCCCGCGACCCGCTGGAGCCCTACAACCGTGCGGTGTTCAAGTTCAATGATGCGCTGGACAACGCGGTGCTGGAGCCTGTGGCCACCGGCTACAAGGACATCACGCCCAAGCCCGTGCGCACAGCTGTGACCAATTTCTTTTCCAACCTGGGCGATCTGTGGTCTGTCGTCAACAACGCCTTGCAGCTCAAGGGTGAGGGCACCTACAACAGCGTGGTGCGCTTTACCACCAACACGGTGTTTGGCCTCGGTGGCCTGATCGACATCGCCTCGGACATGGACATCGAGCGCCGCAAGCAGGATTTTGGCCTGACCATGGCGCATTACGGCATGCCTGCGGGCGCCTACATCGTCTGGCCGCTGCTCGGCCCTTCGTCGGTGCGTGATTCGGTGGGCTTTGTCGTGGACTGGCAAGGCGATCCCGTTGGCTACGTCAACGACATAGGCGCGCGCAACTCCATCTATGCGTTGCGCGTCGTCAACACCCGCGCCAACCTGCTGGGCACCACTTCGCTGGTGGAGGCTGCAGCACTCGACAAGTACAGCTTTACCCGCGATGCCTACCTGCAGTTGCGCCACCGTGCCGCAACGCCTGACGAGGTGGAGGACGAGACGCAGTGGATGAACGAATCCGCTGCCGAACCGACCCCGATGGGCAAGGTGTTCAAGAAGTAAGACATAAACATTTACACCAGACACACGCCGGATTGAACTTCTCCGTCGGCGTTCGCGTCAAAAATGCACTCGTCTGCACATGCAGAAGGCTGCTTGAAAGGAATGGACATGATGAATCGTCGCGCATGGGTGCAATACTCTGCCGCATGGGCTGCGGTGGCGTGCCTCGCAGGAACGCCGCTGGCAGCGAGCGCGGCCGACATGGCACCCGACGCCATGATCAAGCAACTGTCTGAACAGGTGCTGAACACCCTGAAGACCGACCAGAGCATCCGCGCTGGCGATGTGAGCAAGATCACCTCCTACGTCGACAGCGTGGTGATGCCCAATGTGGATTTCCGCCGCATGATGGCTTCTGCCGTCGGCCCCAAGTGGCGCACTGCCACCGCAGCCCAGCAGCAGCAGTTGCAGGACGAGTTCAAGAAGCTGATGGTCAACACCTATGCGGGCGCCCTGCACCAGGTGAGCGACCAGACCATCAGCGTCAAGCCCGTGCGCATGCAAGAGGGCGACAAGGAAGTGGTGGTGCGCTCCGAAATCCTGGGCCGTGGCGACCCGATTCAGCTCGACTACCGACTGGAAAAGACACCGGGCCAGGGCATGGGCTGGAAAATCTACAACCTGAATGTGCTGGGCATCTGGATGGTCGAGACCTACCGCAACCAGTTCCAGCAGGAGTTGAACAAGCCCGGTGGCAGCATCCAGACACTGATCGACTCCATTGCGGCCCGCAACACGGCCAACGCGGGCAAGTAAGGCATGACTGTGCTTCGGCTGCCATCCACCCTCACCAACGCCCAGGCCACCGCCTGCCTGCAGCAATTGCAGGCGGGCCTGGCACAGTTGCCAGCAGGCAGCGCAGCGGTGGTGGATGCCAGCGCGCTGGCGGTCTTCGATTCTGCGGCGCTCGCCGTATTGCTGGAATGCCGGCGCACGGCGCTTGCCGCAGGCCAGACTTTTCAGGTGGCGGGCCTGCCGTCAGCCGCCGCATCGCTGGCGCGCCTCTATGGCGTCGAGGGCATGCTGCAGGCGGCATAAGCCTGCGGCGGGCTGCGCGTAAAGCGCCCCTGTTGCATCTTTCTCCCCAGTTCAGCAGCCCGCGCGCGCTGCGCCTACAATGGCTGGCTCATGTCCGCCATCGCCTTCCAATCCGTCTCCAAGGTCTACCAGACCGCCAAGGGTCCTTTCCAGGCATTGAATAACGTCAACCTCGATATCGAGGAAGGCGAATTCTTTGGCCTGCTCGGTCCCAATGGTGCTGGCAAGACGACCATGATCAGCATTCTGGCGGGCCTGGCCCGCGCCAGTGGCGGCTCCGTCAAGGTGCTCGGCAGCGACGTGCGGGAGGACTATGCCAATGCCCGCCGCAAGCTGGGTATCGTGCCGCAGGAGCTGGTGTTTGATCCCTTCTTCAACGTGCGCGAGTCGCTGCGCATCCAGTCCGGCTACTTCGGTGTCAAAAACAACGATGCCTGGATTGACGAATTGCTGGAGAGCCTGGGCCTGGCCGACAAGGCCAATGCCAACATGCGCCAGCTCTCGGGCGGCATGAAGCGCCGTGTGCTGGTGGCGCAGGCGCTGGTGCACAAACCGCCCATCATCGTGCTCGACGAGCCCACGGCGGGTGTGGATGTGGAATTGCGCCAGACCCTGTGGCAGTTTGTCAGCAAGCTCAACAAGCAGGGCCACACGGTGCTGCTCACCACCCATTACCTGGAAGAGGCCGAGGCCCTGTGCAACCGCATCGCGATGCTGCGCTCGGGCCATATCGTTGCGCTCTCCACCATGGCCGAGTTGCTGCAGGGCGGCTCGTCCAATGTGCTGCAGTTCAAGACCGATGCGCTGCTGCCTGCCGATCTGGCTGCGCAGGCACGCATCACCGGCCGCATCGTGCAGTTGCCCGCTGCCAGCGCGGCCGATGTGGAGCGCATTCTGGCGCAGTTGCGCAGCGTGGGCGTGCCCGTGGAAGACCTGGAGATCCGCCGCGCGGACCTGGAGGATGTGTTCTTGCAAGTGATGTCCCGCGATGCCGCATCCCCCCACGCCACTGCCCAGCTGGGCCAGGGGGTGGCGCGATGAACGGCTGGCAAACCCTGTTCTACAAAGAGGTGCTGCGCTTCTGGAAGGTGAGCTTCCAGACCATCGCGGCACCGGTGCTGACCGCCGTGCTGTACCTGCTGATCTTCGGCCACGTGCTGCAAGGCCGGGTGACGGTGTTCAATGACGTCAGCTACACCGCATTCCTGGTGCCCGGCCTCGTGATGATGAGCCTGCTGCAGAACGCATTTGCCAACAGCTCATCGAGCCTCGTGCAAAGCAAGATCATGGGCAGCCTGGTGTTCGTGCTGCTCACGCCGCTGTCGCACTGGGGCTGGTTCTTTGCCTTTGTGGGCGCGGCCGTGGTGCGCGGCCTGGCGGTGGGTGTGGGCGTGTACGTGGTGACCTTGTTCTTCGCACCACCGCATTTTGCGTCGCTGCCCTGGGCTCTGATGTTTGCCGTGCTGGGCGCTGCGCTCATGGGCACGCTGGGCCTGATTGCCGGGCTGTGGGCCGACAAGTTCGACCAGATGGCTGCGTTCCAGAACTTCGTCATCGTGCCGATGACCTTCCTCTCGGGCGTGTTCTATTCCATCCAGTCGCTGCCACCGTTCTGGCAGAAGGTCAGCCACCTCAACCCGTTCTTCTACATGATCGACGGCTTCCGCTACGGCTTTTTCGGCCAGAGCGATACCTCGCCGTGGCTGAGCCTGGGCATTGTGGGCGTGGCATGGCTGCTGGTGAGCGCACTGGCTGTGCATCTGCTGCGCACGGGCTACAAAATCAGAAACTGAAATGACTGCTGACGAACTCCAAAACATCATTGCCGCAGGCCTGGCCTGCGACCATATCGCGCTGGAAGGCGATGGCCGCCACTGGTTTGCCACCATCGTCTCGCCCGCGTTTGAAGGCAAGCGCCTGATCCAGCGCCACCAGCTGGTCTACGCTACGCTGGGCCAGAAAATGCACACCGACGAGGTGCATGCCCTGTCGATGAAGACCCTCACGCCCGCCGAGTGGGCGGCGCAATCGGTTTAATACTATTGTTTTGATAGCTGCTGGCGCGCATCCACTATGCGCTGATGGCTGGTTTCATTCAAAATCAGCAGCGAAAGTGCTTCCATGGACAAGAACACCATGATCACCCTGGCCCTCTCCAAGGGCCGCATCTTTGACGAAACGCTGCCCCTGCTGGCCGCCGCTGGCATTGAGGTGCTGGAAGACCCGGAAAAGTCGCGCAAGCTGATTTTTCCCACCACCCAGCCCGATGTGCAGGTGGTGCTGGTGCGCGCCACCGATGTGCCCACCTATGTGCAGTATGGCGGCGCCGATGCCGGTGTGACCGGCAAGGACACCTTGCTGGAGCATGGCGGCAGCGGCCTGTTCCAGCCGCTGGACCTGCAGATTGCCAAGTGCCGCGTGAGCGTGGCTGTGCGCAACGATTTTGACTACGAGCAGGCCGTCAAGCGTGGTGCCCGCCTGCGCGTGGCCACCAAGTACACCGAGATCGCGCGCGAGTTCTTTGCCAACAAGGGCGTACACGTCGACCTGATCAAGCTCTACGGCAGCATGGAGCTGGCGCCGCTCACGGGCCTGGCCGATGCCATCGTCGATCTGGTGAGCACCGGCAACACACTCAAGGCCAACAACCTCAAGGAGGTCGAACACATCATTGATATCAGCTCGCACCTGGTGGTCAACCAGGCCGCGCTCAAGCTCAAGCAGCAGCGCCTGCGCCATATCATCGATGTGTTTGCGGCAGGCATTGCCAAAAACAACTGATCCCTCCCTCGGCCATCCGGTCGGTTGCCGTCTTCGCTGCATCTCGATGCGCCAGACATGGAAAATGATGGACTTCACACCCTGGTGATTACTATGGAATTCGTAGCTGCTCCCGCCCGACTGTCAACTGTCAGTGCCACTTTTGAGCATGATTTTGCGCAGCGCCAGCATTGGTCGGCCGATACGGATGCAGCCATCGAGCAGCGCGTGGCAGACATCCTGGCCGATGTGCAAAAGCGCGGTGATGCGGCTGTGCTGGAGTACACCGCCCGCTTCGACGGCCTGCAGGCTGAGGGCATGGCTGCGCTGGAGCTCAAACAGGACGAACTCAAAGCGGCCTTCGAGGGCCTGCCCTCCGAGCAGCGCGAGGCCCTGGAATCGGCCGCACGCCGCGTGCGCAGCTACCACGAGGCGCAGAAGAAGGCCAATGGCGAAAGCTGGAGCTACCGCGACGAAGACGGCACGCTGCTGGGCCAGAAGGTCACGCCGCTGGACCGCGTGGGCATCTACGTGCCGGGTGGCAAGGCGGCCTATCCCTCCAGCGTGCTGATGAACGCCATCCCTGCCCATGTGGCGGGCGTGCAGGACATCATCATGGTCGTGCCAACGCCCAAGGGCGAAAAGAATGCGCTGGTGCTGGCCGCTGCCTATGTGGCGGGTGTGCACCGGGCCTTCACCATCGGCGGTGCCCAGGCCGTAGCGGCCCTGGCCTACGGCACGGCCACCATTCCCAAGGTGGACAAGATCACCGGCCCCGGCAACGCCTACGTGGCCAGCGCCAAGAAGCGCGTGTTCGGCATCGTGGGCATCGACATGATTGCCGGCCCCTCCGAGATCCTGGTGCTGGCCGACGGAACGACGCCGCCCGAGTGGGTAGCGATGGACCTGTTCAGTCAGGCCGAGCATGATGAGTTGGCGCAGTCCATTATGCTGTGTCCCGATGCCGCCTACATCGAGGCCGTGCAGCGCGAAATTGACCGCCTGCTGCCCGAGATGCCGCGCAAGGCCATCATCGCCAAGAGTCTGACTGACCGCGGCGCGCTGATCCTGACGCGCGATATGGAAGAGGCCTGCGCCATCTCCAACCGCATTGCCCCCGAGCACCTGGAAGTCTCCAGCAGCGACCCGCACCGGTGGGAGCCATTGCTGCGCCATGCAGGTGCGATCTTCCTGGGCGCCTACACCAGCGAAAGCCTGGGCGACTACTGCGCTGGCCCCAACCACGTGCTGCCCACCAGCGGCACGGCGCGCTTTTCGTCACCGCTGGGTGTGTACGACTTCCAGAAGCGCTCCAGCCTCATCGAAGTGAGCGAAGCCGGTGCACAGATTTTGGGTAAAACGGCCGCCGTACTCGCCTATGGCGAAGGCCTGCAGGGCCATGCCCGCGCGGCGGAGATGCGGCTGAAGCGTTAAAAGGCAGGCTTCTGCCTTGCTGCGTTGGATGGGATGCTGCAGCGGCGACATCCTGCCAGTGGTGCCTCCGTGCTGGCTGGCGTGTCCATTGAAATGTCCCAAGCCCTTGCTCGGATGTGCCATTTGGCGCGTACTTCTGCCCCAATACCTGTACCCAGTCTGGCAGCGGCTGTCTCTGGATGTTCAGCAGCCAGGATCACAGGCATCGTCCAATTGGTGGGGTTGGTGGGCCCGATTGAAAATCCGCTCCAGCGCCAACGCCTCTTCGGTGCTCAGGAGGGAAACGGGGTTGCCATCGCCATTGGTATCTGCCCAATCGGCGTACCCGCCAGCCCTTCCGTTCGGTGCCGACACCCGGTCACAGTAGTCGAGGCGTCCCTCGTAGTAGAAGATCCAGACGCGCCAGTCGCCCATCTCGTAGATGGCTTCCCCCTTGTAGGGAACGGGCCCTTCGGCAGTGATGGTGATCTCTGCCCGGAGGGCGCGCCGAAGATGCGCCACCACTTCCTGCGCCGACAAGGTATTGGTGTTTTTCATTGACCATCCATCATGCCTTGAATCCGTTCAAATCACGAACGCAGTCAGGCAAGGCCGCATGAATGTCTGAACCACCCGAAACGCCAGCAGCGGGGTCGGGTGGCTGGTTCAACGCCGCTCGCAGGCCGCAGGCACATAAGCCCGCCATTGCACCACCAGCGGTTGCTGCTTTTGTGCGCGCGGCCAGGGAATGCTCCAGGTGCCTTCCTGCATCCGCATATCGGGGCGGCTGCCCAGGTCTTGCAGAACGGCCACCTGCGCGGGCTCGCCGTCCTCCGCATCTTCCGGTCTCCATGCCCAGAGCGCACCATGGCGCTGCACGCGTTCGGCCGTCACCCACGGGGTAAAGCGCGGGTCACCAAAAAGCAGTACCGATGGCTGGCTGGGCGTGTGGATGGCAATCAAGCCAGCGGTCCATGCATCGCCGGCAACGGTGTCCAGCGGGCAGGTGGAGAGCTGGTTCCAGGTCTGGTCGGCCTGCTGGGCCAGGGCTGCGGCGGGCCAGTCGGAACGCACGGGGCGCTTGCGCCAGTCGTGTACGTAAGCCAGGTACGAGCCCGAGAGCAGCGAGATCAGCACCAGCCATACGGTGATGCCGCGCAGCAGGTAGGGGCGCATGCTGGCAAGCCAGGCCGCAGGCAGCAGGCTGGCCACCAGTAGGCCGGTGAAGGGCCAGATGGGCACGCCCCACATGTCACGCAGGCGCACTCCGGCCACCAGGCCCACCAGTACCAGCAGCAGGCCCGGGGCCAGAGCGATCAGCAGCAGGTAACGCGGCTGGCTGCTGTGGATGTGCCAGCCCGATTGCGCAGGTGGCAGCTGCTTGGTGAATCGGGTTCGCGCCCAGGCGAACAGCACCACCAGCAGGAGCGGCAGGTGATTGAGCATCTGGGTCAGCAGAAAGGACAGGGCTCCCATCTGCGGCGATGTACCGACCTTGGCAGTGCGTCCCCGCGCATAGGCAAAAGGCAGCCAGTCGTTCTGATGCAGCCAGAGGGCATGCGGGGAAAAGACGAGCGCCATGGCCACAATGGCCAGCCACGGGCCGGGCCGGCGCAGCACGCTGCGCGCTGGTGTCAGTACGGTGAAAAGGGCCAGGCATGTCAGCAGCAGGCCGATGGAATACTTGCACAGCAGCCCCACGCCCGCCATCACGCCCAGGGCCAGCCACTGGCGCAGCTTGCCGTCCTGCCAGGCGGCGAGGTAGAAGTAGCAGATGCCCGCCCAGAAAGGCATCTGCGCGATGTTGTGGTTGAACTCCAGCGCAGGCCGGGTGTAGAAGACCACGCCCATGGTCAGCACGGTGCCGATCAGTGCGCGGTCGCGCGAGACGAGGCGGCAGGCCGTGAGCCACACCAGCCACAGCGTCAGGCCCACGCACAGCTGGCTCAGGATAAAGGGCCCGAAACGGCCAAACACCACCCAGAACACATGCAGCGCAATAGGGGGCAGCGGTGGGTGCTTGTAGGTGCCCCATTGCCATTCCCGGCCCCAGCCCAGGCTCTCCACAATATCCAGCGGAAAGCTGGGTGCAAGAAAAGGCGGCACGAGCGACCAGGCCAGCGCATAGATGACGGCGACCCAGAAAAGGGCACGCGGCAGGGGGGGCGACGGCAGAGAGGCGCTGGTCATGAGAGCTTGAGCAAAATCAAATAGCGGGTGAACGGGTCATGCAGGGGCACACTGTAAACGCTCCGGACCGCATTGGTGGCCTGGATCGACAGCGGTTGTTGGCGGTCTGGCTACGGGCTGGGGTCGCGAGTAGGCGCTTTCAGCACGGCAGACAGCTGGGCCAGGGCCTCGTCACAGGGCGCGCGCAGCTTGAAATCCAGCTCGGCATCGGCTCGCGTGGCGCCCAGGTTGATAGCTGCCACCGGCAACCCCTGCTGTTTGGCCGCATGCACAAAGCGCAGTCCGGAATAGACCATGAGCGAGCTGCCAACCACCAGCAGGGCGCGGCTGGCACCGAGTTGCTCCATCGCATATTGCTTGCGGGCAAGCGGCACATTCTCGCCGTAAAACACCACATGGGGCTTGAGAATGCCACCGCACACCGGGCAGGCAGGTACCGCAAAGGCCGAAAAATCCACGCCGCTCAGGTCGGCATCGCCATCCGGCGCGGCAGGCGCGCTGTGGTGATGCCAATGCGGGTTGGCGGCCACCAGTGCATGTTGAAAAGCGGCACGTGGGCTGATGGTGCCGCAGCCCATGCAGATGACCTCGTCGAGGCGGCCGTGCAGATCCACCACATTGCGGCTGCCTGCCTGCTGGTGCAGGCCATCAACATTCTGCGTGATGACGGCTTGCACAAAGCCTGCGTGCTCCAGTTGCGCAAGCGCCTGGTGCGCAAGATTGGGCCACGCCTGTGAAAAAACCGGCCAGCCTGCCAGGCTACGCGCCCAGTAGCGCTGGCGCGTTGTGGCATGTGCCATGAAGTCCTGGAAATTGACCGGGGCGGGGCGCTTCCATGCACCGTGCTCGTCACGGTAGTCGGGAATTCCGCTGCCGGTGCTGATGCCGGCCCCGGTAAGCACCGTCCAGGGATGGTGGCGGGTCAGCACGGCGGTCAGATCCTGCAGCGTGCAGGAGAAGGGTGTGGGAGAGGTGATCGACATGGGAGGCACTACAGATGGCCGCCATCATGGCATGGGCCGAAAGCCTGGGTGAACGGGTCGGCGGGGTCGTAATTCAATACACGAATTTCGTGTGACACGAAATTCGTGTAAACTTCGATCCATGAAGAATTTGACCATCACCGTGGAAGACAGTGTGCTGGAGTGGGCGCGCGTAGAGGCGGCCCGCCGGGGTACCAGTGTTTCGCGCATGGTGGGCGACTTCATGGCCGAGATGAAGCAGCGCGAAGACACCTACGAGCGGGCCTACCTCGCCTGGCGTACCGACGAGCGCACCTGGCAGGGCGGCGCTGGCGCTGATGGTGCTCCTGAAAAGGAAGCGCGCAGTGTAAAACTGGTGCGCGCTGACGGCCAAAATGGCAGAAATAACCCCAGCGGCAAGAAGGAGCAGGCATGAGCACGGTGTTTGTGGACACCTCGGTCCTGATCGCGTCCGAAAACGTATCGGACGGCGCGCTGTACGAGGCCACCCTGGGCTGGCTCGACTGGCTCTGGCGCACACGCACGGGCCGCACCGGCAACCAGGCCCTCACCGAGTTCTATGACCAGGTCACCACCGCCGCCAACCCCATGCCTCAGGGCGATGCCCGGGCTGCCATTCGCCGCTACCAGACCTGGACGCCATGGAAGACTGATGCCGCCACGCTGGAAACGGCTTGGGCCGTACAGGCCCGCCATGCCCTGGATTTTGGCGACTGTCTGGCTGTGGCCTGCGCCCAGCACAGCGGCTGCAGCCACATGCTCAGCCTGCACCTGCCCCACGGTGCAGAGTTTGGCGGCGTGACTGTGCTGCACCCGCTGCTGCAGTCTGCCCCCCAAGAAGAGAAGGCGTAAGCGCCGTCCAAACTGGTCAACCCGTGCCCTGTGTGAAAGACTCCATCCCATGACCGTTCCAGACACCCCGTCCAAAGCCCTGCAACGCATTCGCGCCGATGTGCGCGCCATGCAGGGCTACCATGTGCAGGCCTCGCAAGGCTTGCTGAAGATGGACACGATGGAGAACCCGTACCGCCTGCCTTCCGAGCTGCAAAAGCAGCTGGGCGAGCGCCTGGGTGCGCTCGAAATCAACCGCTACCCGGGCGAGCGCCAGGAAGTGCTGAAGAACATGCTGGCCACCTATGCAGGCGCGCCTGCGGGCTCGGTCGTGCTGCTGGGCAATGGTTCAGACGAACTCATCACCCTGCTGGCGCTGGCTACTGCGCAGCCTGCCCAGGGCGGCCGCGCCACCATGCTCGCGCCGATGCCCGGCTTTGTCATGTACCCGCTGTCGGCCAAGCTGCAGGGGCTGGACTTCATCGGTGTCGATCTGACGGCCGATTTTGACCTGGACGTGCCCGCCATGCAGGCGGCGATTGCCACCCGCCAGCCTGCAATCACCTACCTCGCCTATCCAAACAACCCCACGGCCACGCTGTGGGATGAAGACAAGGTGCAGGCCATCATCGATGCGGTGGCGCAGGTGGGAGGCCTGGTGGTGATGGACGAGGCCTACCAGCCCTTTGCCTGCCGCAGCTGGATCACCCGCATGCAGGCCGAGCCGCAGCGCAATGCGCATGTGCTGCTGATGCGCACGCTCTCCAAGTTTGGCCTGGCCGGTGCGCGCCTGGGCTACCTGATCGGGCCTGCGGCCATCGTGAACGAGCTGGACAAGGTGCGTCCCCCCTACAACGTGAGCGTGCTCAATTGCGAAGCTGCTATCTTTGCGCTGGAGCACGAGGCGCTGTACGCGGAGCAGGCCGCTGCCATCCGCGCTGAACGCCAGCCGCTGATCGATGCGCTGGAGGCCATCGCCGGTGTCGAAAAAGTCTGGCCGTCCGAGGCGAACATGGTGCTGCTGCGCGTGCGCGATGCAGGCCGGGCACAGGCCGAGATGAAGGCGCGTGGCGTGCTGGTGAAGAATGTCTCTGCCATGCACCCCTTGTTGAACAACTGCCTGCGCCTGACCGTGGGTACCCGCGAAGAAAACGCCCAGATGCTGGCGGCATTGAAAGAAAGCCTATGAGCAATATCATCCCCTCTGCAGCCCAACCACTGCCCCGCATTGCCGAGGTGCAGCGCAACACGGCAGAGACGCGCATCGCCGTGCGTGTCAACCTTGACGGTACCGGCAAGGCACGCCTTCACTCCGGCATCGGGTTTCTCGACCACATGCTCGACCAGATTGCCCGTCACGGCCTGATCGATCTGGACATCGAATGCGCAGGTGATCTGCACATTGACGGACATCACACAGTCGAAGACATCGGTATCACCCTGGGCCAGGCCTTTGCCAAGGCCGTGGGCGACAAGAAAGGCATCCGCCGATACGGCCACGCCTATGTGCCGCTGGACGAAGCGCTCTCGCGCGTGGTGATCGACTTCTCGGGCCGCCCCGGCCTGCACATGGAGGTCAAGTTCACCGCAGGCAGCATCGGCCAGCTCGACACGCAGCTGGTGTACGAATTCTTCCAGGGGTTTGTGAACCATGCGGGCGTTACCCTGCACATCGACAACCTCAAGGGTTTCAACGCCCACCACCAATGTGAAACCATCTTCAAGGCCTTTGCGCGTGCGCTACGCTTTGCGCTGGAGCATGATGAGCGCATGGCTGGCGTCATCCCTTCCACCAAGGGTGCTCTCTAAATGAAGGCGTGCAGCAATTGCTGCATATAGTTTTCAATGTGAATTCATTCTGAAATCCCCTATCAAAAAGCGGTAGCTGCTATGAATTTGAAGGACAACACCGTGGCGGTGGTCGATTACGGCATGGGCAACCTGCGCTCGGTATCGCAGGCGGTGCAGGCCGCCGCAGCCGGCTCGGCGGTGCAGGTCGTGGTCACCTCGGACCCGGACGTGGTGCGCGCTGCCACCCGTATCGTGCTGCCCGGTCAGGGCGCCATTCGCGATTGCATGGCCGAACTCCGGGCCTCCGGCCTGCAGGAGAGCGTGCTCGAAGCTGCGGCCACCAAGCCGCTGTTTGGCGTGTGCGTGGGCATGCAGATGCTGCTCGACCACAGCGAAGAAGGCGATACGCCGGGCCTGGGCCTGATTGCCGGACAGGTGAGAAAGTTTCAGCTGGCGGGCCGCCTGCAGGCAGATGGCAGCCGCTTCAAGGTGCCGCAGATGGGCTGGAACCAGGTGCGCCAGGAAACCCCGGCGGGCAAGCCGCACCCGGTCTGGCAAGGGGTGCCTGACGAATCGTATTTCTACTTCGTGCACAGCTTCTATGCCGAGCCCGCAGAGGCCAGCCAATGCCATGGCACGGCCGAGTATGGCGAGCGCTTTGCATGTGCGATTGGCCGCGATAATATTTTTGCGACACAATTCCACCCAGAAAAGAGTGCGGACCAGGGCCTGGCGCTGTACCGCAACTTCCTGCACTGGAATCCCTAAGCCTTTTCCTCAATCCTTTTTGTTTTCAACGTCAGCCAACCACCACCATGCTGCTCATTCCTGCCATTGATCTGAAGGACGGTCACTGCGTACGCCTGAAACAGGGCGATATGGATCAATCCACCACGTTCGGCGAAGACCCTGTCGAGGTCGCACGCCGCTGGTACGATGCGGGCGCTCGCCGCCTGCATCTGGTGGATTTGAATGGCGCGTTCGCCGGCCAGCCCAAGAACCTGCATGTCATCAAGGCCATCCTCCAGGAGTTCGGCGATGAACTGCCGGTGCAACTGGGTGGCGGTATCCGCGACCTGGACACCATCGAGCGCTATATCGATGCCGGCATGCAGTACGTCATCATTGGCACCGCAGCCATCAAGAACCCCGGTTTTCTGCAGGACGCCTGCACCGCATTTGCAGGCCACATCATCGTGGGCCTCGATGCCAAGGACGGCATGGTGGCCACCGATGGCTGGAGCAAGATCACCAACCACTCGGTCATCGAAACGGCCAAGCGTTTCGAGGATTGGGGCGTGGAGTCGATCATCTACACGGACATTGGCCGCGATGGCATGCTCACCGGCATCAATGTGGATGCCACGGTCAAGCTGGCGCAGGCCATCCGCATTCCGGTGATCGCATCGGGCGGTCTGTCGGGCATGGCCGATATCGAGGCGCTTTGCGCGGTCGAATCCGAAGGCGTGGAAGGCGTGATCTGTGGCCGCGCCATCTATACCGGTGACCTCGATTTTGAAGCGGCGCAGAACCGCGCCGATGAATTGAGCGAAGGCTGAGGCTGGCCACTCCGCTTGCAAAGCCGCACGCTGTGCGGCTTTTTCTATTGCAACAAACCGTTGGGGTGTGTGTCAGGCGGCTGCCTGAAAAGTGCCTGCTGCGACGGTAGGAAGGCGATGCTGATGCGTTGTCATACTGGCGGATCCTGGTTGGACATTGATAAATGTCAACAAATGCCAGTTGTTACCGCGTGGCACATATGATATGGGCCAAATTCGCCGCAATTTCCCGGCGTATCGGACAATAGGCCTCGCGCGAAATGTCAGAATCCATAGCAGATGCTGGACACGCATTCCGCAGACTGTTAGAAAGCACCCCGTGATACTCGTGACTGGCGGAGTCGGCTATATCGGCTCTCACCTCTGTGTTGCCCTCGCAGAAGCAGGGCTGCCTTTTTTGATCCTGGATAACTTCAGCAATGCACGCCGCTCGGTGCTGCAGCGGCTGGAGAAGATCCTGGGTTTTGCGCCTCCGTGTATCGATGCTGACGTGCGCGACACCGCCATGCTCGAGCAGCTGTTTGACGAGCAGCATTTCGATGCGGTGATCCACAACGCCTTTCTCACATCGTCAGCCGACGCCGCGCGCGAGCCGCTGCGTTACTACGACAACAACGTCTCGGGTACCGTGGGTCTGTTGCGTGCCATGCAGACCGCTGGCATCCGCAATCTGATCGTCTCGTCGTCTGCCATCGTCTATGGTGACACGCCTGCCATGCCGGTGCGCGAGGATGCGCAGGTCTGCGCGAGCACGCCCTACGGGCAGACGGCCCTGATGGTCGAGCAGGTGCTCTCCAGCCTGGACGAGGCCTCCCCCAAGCGCTGGCGCATGGCGCTGCTGCGCAGCTTCAATGCCGTGGGCTGCCATGAAAGCGGCCTGATCGCCGAAGACCCGCCCCGCATGTCCACCCATGTGGCGCCTTACCTGGCCCAGGTGGCAGCGGGCAAGCGCGACTGCCTGCGCATTTTCGGCAACGACTACGCCACCCCGGACGGCTCGCCGGTGCGCGATTATCTGCACGTGACCGATCTGGCGCGGGCCTATGTCGCCACCTTGCACTATCTGCGGGGCCACGCGGGGCTGCTCAAGCTCAATATCGGTTCGGGCCAACCTACGTCGGTGCTCGGGCTGGTGCGCGCGTTCGAGCATGCCAATGGCCGCGCCGTGCCCTTCCGTGTCGGGCCGCGCCGCAATGGCGATGCGGCCCACTGCTGGGCCGATATCAGCCAGGCGCGTGCGCTGCTGGGCTGGCAGCCGCAGCTGGGGCTCGATCGCATGATGGAAGACGTCTGGCGCTGGCAGATCGGCATGGGCCGCAGCGTGCATTGATCCTGTGGGTCCATTCCGGAAAACCGCCGCAGAAATCGCTGATTTCGCGGCGGTTTTTCATTGCCAGGCCTTGGCAGAGGGTCTCCGGGGCCCTGTCAGGGCGCCCTGTGGCTGCGGTGACGCACAGGTGAAGCGGGGCAGGGGGCTTTTCACGGGCGAATGGCTACCGCCAAGGCCTGGCGTGGTATGGTTTTGCCCTGTAGAAAATTCGTCTGCCTTCTTCCATCTTTCACGAGAGTTTCCATGCTTGCCAAACGCATCATCCCCTGCCTGGACGTCACGGGCGGCCGTGTCGTCAAAGGTGTCAATTTTGTCGAACTGCGTGATGCTGGCGACCCGGTGGAAATTGCGGCACGCTACAACGCGCAGGGCGCGGACGAGCTGACTTTCCTGGACATTACCGCCACCAGCGATGGACGTGACCTGATCCTGCCCATCATCGAGGCCGTGGCCAGCCAGGTGTTCATCCCGCTGACCGTCGGCGGCGGCGTGCGCACGGTCGAAGACGTGCGCCGACTGCTCAATGCCGGTGCGGACAAGACCAGCTTCAATTCGGCGGCCATTGCCAACCCGGAAGTCATCAACGCCGCCAGCGACAAATACGGTGCGCAATGCATCGTGGTAGCCATCGATGCCAAACGCCGCAGCGTGCAGGATGAGCAACGCATCGGTGCCAATGGTCAGCCCGTGGGCGCGGGGTGGGATGTGTACAGCCACGGCGGCCGCAAGAACACGGGCATGGATGCCGTGCGTTGGGCCTCTGAAATGGCCACCCGCGGCGCGGGCGAGATTCTCCTGACCAGCATGGACCGCGACGGCACCAAGAGCGGCTTTGACCTGCAACTGACGCGCGCCGTGGCCGATGCCGTTGGCGTGCCGGTGATCGCATCGGGTGGGGTTGGCAATCTGGAGCATTTGGCCGATGGCGTTACCGTGGGTGGTGCGGACGCGGTGCTGGCCGCCAGCATCTTCCATTACGGCGAATACACCGTGGGGCAGGCCAAGGCGCTGATGGCGCAGCGGGGCATTCCTGTGCGGCAGTAGACACTCTCTGGCCTTGTGGGCCAGGCAACCCGGTAGCCTGCAACCCCAGCACGGAGGATGTGCCGGTGAACACGCCTGCAGTGCTCATCGTGGCCAAGACCAATGGTGTGAACCAATTGACCGCAGGCATGCAGACCACGTACACCGTGACCATCACCAACACTGGTGGCACGGTAGCAAGCGGGGCGGATTCGCGCACCATGCTGTTGTTGTTGGCCCTGCTGCTGGCGCTGGCTGCAGGCTGGCAGCGCAGGGGGCGTGGACGATAGGGCGCGATAAGCGTTGAACTGACCTCGGAAGGCTGGCGTGCGGAGCGCCAGCCTTTTTTATTTCTTTTCCCTGTCAGCCCGGAATTGCTGATTGCTATCAAAAAATGAGCATTCTGCGCTTTAGGGATATACGATGCAGCCGCAAAAAATGTGAAATCTATTGCTGGGTAAGCGCAGCTTGATCACTTTTTTGCAAAGAAAAATCAATACCCGGGACATCGTTTTACAGGTTCCGGGGATATCCCAGATCGCAGACAATGGCCCCATGACTTGGCTAGACGACATAAAGTGGGATGCGCAGGGTCTGGTGCCCGTCATTGCGCAGGAAAAAGGCTCGGGCGATGTCCTGATGTTTGCCTGGATGAACCGCGAGGCGCTGCAGAAGACGGCAGAGCTGCAGCGGGCGGTGTACTTCAGCCGCTCGCGCAGCAAGCTGTGGTTCAAGGGCGAGGAGTCTGGCCACGTGCAGCAGGTGCACGAGATTCGCATCGACTGCGACAATGACGTGATCCTCCTGACCGTGACGCAAACCGGCCACGAGCCGGGCATTGCCTGCCACACGGGCCGCCACAGCTGTTTCTACAGCGTACTGCGCGAAGGCCGGTGGCAACCGGTCGATCCGGTCTTGAAAGATCCCGAATCCATCTATAAATAAGGGCCATGGCCCAAGGCCCTGGCCCGAAGCCTTTGCCATATGGGCAGGGCGAAATACATTGCTGTTATGACCGACAAGAATTCTTCCTCTGCCCTGCCTGCAACCGATGCGCTGATGCGCCTGGCGGAGCTGCTGGAGTCGCGCAAGCCCGCCAATGGCGGCGATCCTGAGTCCAGCTACGTGGCACGCCTGCTGCACAAGGGGCCGGATGCATTTCTGAAGAAAGTGGGCGAAGAGGCCACCGAAGTCGTGATGGCCGCCAAGGATGTCGACCACGGCGCACCCGCTGCCAAGCTGGTGTACGAAGTGGCCGATCTGTGGTTTCATACCATGGTGGCGCTGGCCCACTATGGCCTCAGCCCGCAGGATGTGGTCAATGAGCTGGTGCGCCGCGAAGGCTTGAGCGGCCTGGAAGAAAAGGCCATGCGCAAGGTCAAGAGTCGTGAAGCCGAAGAAGGGAGTGTTCCATGAGTGATGTGATCGAAGTCAAAGCCGTGGATGCGGCTGAAATGGAAAGCCTGAAAACCTGGGGTTGGGTGAGCTATTTTCTGCACCTGATCGTGGCCGTGGCTGCGGTGGTGCCAAGCGCACAGGTCAGCGTGTTCCTGCTCGTCGTGGCGCTGGTGATCGATCTGGTCAAGCGTGGCGATGCCAGGGGTACCTGGCAGGAGAGCCATTTTTCCTGGCGCATCCGCAGTGTGATCTGGGCGGGCATCCTGTATGTAGTGACTGCACCGCTGTGGATATTCTTTCTCGTGCCGGGCTGGATCGCCTGGACCATCATCTCGATCTGGTTCCTCTACCGCATCGTGCGCGGCATGGTCGCCATGAACAAGGACCAGGCCGTCCATGGCTAACCACATCGAGCCGGCAGACGGCGCGCTGTCCCCGCAGGCGGCTGAGGCGGGTGGAACTGCGCCGCAGCGCACGCGGCTTGCACGGTCCAAGGGCGTTGACGAGAATACGCCGCCCATCAGCCTGGCGTTGCAGGGCGGCGGCTCGCACGGCGCTTTCACCTGGGGGGTGCTGGACGCCCTGTTGGAAGAGCGCAGCCTGTGGTTCGAAGGTGTCAGCGGCACCAGTGCCGGGGCCATGAATGCGGTGGTGATGGCCTACGGCTATGGCCGCGCAGCTGTCGAAATCAAGGACAGGCGCGAAGCCCATGAAGCGGGCTGTGAAGCCGCTCGGGCCAGCCTGCGTCAGTTCTGGGAAGGCGTGGGCACCATGGGCAGCCTGATGGCGGGCGTGCCTGCGGCGGGCAAGGCCATCATGGACATGATGAGCCAGTGGTTCTCGCCCTACCAGACCAACCCGCTCGATATCAATCCGCTGCGCCGCCTGCTGGAGCGCGTGGTGGATTTCGACTTTCTGCAGCAGGAGCAGGGCAAGAGCGCGCCGCGCGTCTTCGTCTGCGCTACCAATGTTCGCACCGGCAAGGGCGAAGTCTTCAGTGGTAAGCGGCTTTCGGCAGACGCAGTGATGGCATCCGCCTGCCTGCCCATGCTGTACAAGGCGGTCGAGGTGGGTGACCAGTTCTACTGGGACGGTGGCTATTCCGGCAATCCGCTGCTCTATCCGCTGATCTACCAAACGGGCAACAGCGATGTGCTGCTGGTGCAGCTCAACCCGATCGAGTATGACGAGGTGCCGTCCAACGCGCAGGAAATCATGGACCGCATCAATGAGATCACATTCAACGCCAGCCTGCTGGCCGAGTTGCGTGCCATGGGTTTTGTGCGCCGTCTGCTGGAGGAGGGCAAGCTCGATTCCGAGCGCTACAAATACATGCTGATGCACCATGTGGATGGCGGCAAGGTGCTCAAGGCCTATGGGGCATCGAGCAAGAACCGCTCCGACATGGCCTTTGTGCGCGAGCTGATGGACAAGGGGCGCGAATCGGGCCTCGCCTGGCTCAAGCGCCACCGCGCTGATGTCGGCGTGCGCTCGGGCTTCAAGGTGTAATGGCGCTGTCGCCCGTGCTGCGGGCGCAGCAGGCCGATTGCGCTATGCTTGGTATAGCTGCATGCGCACAGTGGATGCGTACCAAGGCATCTTTTTACTCATGAATCTTATGCACGATCCAAACTGCATTTTCTGCAAAATCATCGCGGGCGATATCCCTTCGAGCAAGGTGTATGAAGACGAGGACATGCTGGTCTTCAAGGACATCCACCCGTCCGCACCCGTGCATTTGCTGATGGTGCCCAAGCGCCACATTCCGTCGATGGCCCAGGTGACTGCCGAGGATGCGCCCCTCCTGGGTCGCATGCTGGTCAAGGCGCCCGAGCTGGCCCGGGCCAATGGCTGCAACCCTTATCCCGAAGGCGGTTTTCGCCTCATGGTGAATACGGGCGAGGAGGGTGGCCAGGAAGTGCATCACCTGCACATCCATATCCTGGGTGGCGCGCGCCCCTGGCGCAAGGGCTGATCGCAGCCGTTGCTCAGGTAATACCGCGCTGCGTGACAGTATTACGAAACTTGCAGGCGCCCGGGGCGTCTAAAATGTTTGCATTCGCAAGGAGAAATTCATGGGTTCCTTTTCTATTTGGCATTGGCTGATCGTTCTGGCCATCGTGGTGCTGGTGTTTGGCACCAAAAAGCTCAAGAACATCGGCTCGGACCTGGGCGGTGCCGTCAAGGGCTTCAAGGATGGCATCAAGGACGGCAACGAAAGCGCCGCTGCCCCAGCATCTACCACTACGGCTCAGCAGCAAGTGGGCCAGACTCCCGTGGCAGACAAGACCACGATCGACGTCGAAGCCAAGAACAAGGGCTGATGCGCCGCATGCCCGTGACGACCGTGCTGGCCATGCCCGTGCGGTCGCTGTCGCTGGCTTGCCATCGTTGGGACTGGAATGTTTGATCTCGGTATCTCCAAAATGGCCTTGATCGGTGCGGTGGCACTGATCGTGATTGGCCCCGAAAAACTGCCGCGCGTGGCCCGCACGGTTGGCACCTTGCTGGGCAAGGCGCAGCGCTATGTCAATGACGTGAAGGCCGAGGTCAACCGCTCGATGGAACTCGACGAGCTGCGCAAGATGAAGGACAGCGTCGAATCGGCAGCGCGCGATGTGGAAAGCACGATCCGCACCAATGCCTCCGATTTCGAAAAGAACCTGAACGACGAGGCGCATGGCGTCAAGGGCGCACTGTCGGGGGAGTCGTCGACCGGCGAAGACAACTTCTACACCGCAGACCCCTATGCCGAGAGCTATGGCAGTACGGCTTCGTCCGTCTCTCCGGTGTACCAGCACCCGCGCAAGAACTGGCGCGTCAAACGTGGCGCGACGCCCCAGTGGTACAAGCACCGCGCAGGCGTGCGCACCCACGTGCAATCAGGGGCAGCCCGGGTCGCCCGTTTCCGGCCCAAGTCGCGCGGTCCCAAGGCGTGATGCGGAGAATGCAGGGTAGCGGCCTCGTGTCCGCCCGCAACTGACGGCAGGCACCTGTTCACAAGAATTTTTCCATGTCCGAAACTCCCTCCCAAGAAGACGAACTGGCCGGCACCGAGCAGCCCTTCGTGCAGCACCTGATGGAGCTGCGCAACCGCCTGGTCTACAGCATCGGCGGCATTGTCGTGGCCTTGATCCTGCTGGCCATCTGGCCTGGCCCCGATGGGCTGATGAACTTCATCGCCCACCCCATCAAGGCGCACATGCCGCCGGATGCCAAGCTGATTGCCGTCGGCGTGTTTTCGCCGTTCATCGTGCCGCTCAAGGTGCTGGGGATGGCGGCGGTGCTGCTGGCCCTGCCCTGGATCATGTACCAACTGTGGGCCTTTGTGGCGCCCGGGCTCTACAGCCATGAAAAGCGCTTTGCACTGCCACTGATATTTTTTGGCAGCCTGCTGGCCTACGCTGGCATTGCCTTCGTGCAATTGTTCGTGCTGGACCGCATGTTCGGCTTCATCCAGCATTTCACGCCGTCAAGCGTGGCCGCAACGCCCGATATCGCCTCTTACGTCGAAGCCATTCTGTCGCTGTATCTGGCTTTCGGCCTGGCGTTTCAGGTGCCGATTGTCGTGATCCTGCTGGTGCGCCTCGGTATTGTCGAAATCGACAAGCTCAAGTCCTTCCGCGGTTACTTCATCGTGCTGGCATTCATCATTGCCGCTGTGGTGACGCCGCCCGATGTGCTCTCGCAGATCTCGCTGGCGGTGCCCATGTGCATTCTGTATGAGGTTGGCATCTGGGGCGCAACCTGGTTCTCGCGCAACGCGCCAAAGAAGGACGAAGAGGCGGACACCAACAGCGCAGCCTGAGCGGCTGCAGATGCGATGGCCTGCTTACGGGTCTCAAGAGCAGAAAAAAGCCCCGGCTGCTTTCCAGCACGGGGCTTTCTTTGTTTTTGCCGATGCTCGCCGTAGTGGAGGAGTTTTGGCGTTTTGGTTGAAGTCTGCTGCGAAAAGAAGAGCTTCATGCGCTTGGTGTCATTGAATTTCAACGATGTTTCTTGACCGTGGGCAGAGGCATTTCAGCAAGCGATGTTTGCTGAAATGCCGGGCATGGGGCTCTGCCAGACCTGGGTGTCTGCTCCTGCAGGCAGCGGTTCAGCGTCGCCCCTGAGGCATCTGCGGCACGGCGCGCCCGCTGGCGGGGCGGGTATCCGGCGTGATGCGGATGGTCAGGCTGCTTTCGTTGCGGCGGATCTGCATCTGCGCTTCGGTGCCGGGCATCAGGCCGGCCACGGCGGTCAAAAGCTCTTGCACATGGCGCACGGGCTTTTCACCCACCTGGGTGATCACATCACCGGGGCGGATGCCTGCCTGGGCTGCCGGGCCATTCTGCAGCACGCCGGTGATGATCACACCCTCGTCGGCTTTCACGCCAAAAGTCTCTGCCAGCTCGGGCGTCAGGTCGTTGGGTTCCACACCGATCCAGCCGCGCGTCACCTTGCCGTCACGCACGATGCTGTCGAGCACGTTCTTGGCAATGGCCACAGGGATGGCAAAGCCGATGCCCATGCTGCCGCCCGAGCGCGAATAGATGGCGGTGTTGATGCCCACGAGGTTGCCATTCACATCGACCAGCGCGCCGCCGGAGTTGCCGGGGTTGATGGCGGCATCGGTCTGGATGAAGTTCTCGAAGGTGTTGATGCCCAGCTCGCTCCTGCCCAGTGCGCTGATGATGCCGCTGGTGACCGTCTGGCCTACGCCGAAGGGGTTGCCGATGGCCAGCACCTGGTCACCGACTTCGACCGATTCCGAATTGCCCAGCACAATCACGGGCAGCTTGTCCAGCGTGATCTTGAGAATGGCCAGATCGGTCTCCGGATCAGTGCCGATCACCTGGGCCTTGGATTTGCGGCCGTCGGTCAGGGTCACTTCGATGTCGTCGGCTGCTTCCACCACATGGTTGTTGGTCAGCACATAGCCGTCGGGGCTGATGATGACGCCGCTGCCCAGTCCTGCCTGGTTCTGTACGCCCTGGTCGCCGAAGAAGAACTGAAACCACGGATCGTTGGCACGCGGATGGCGGACCTCGGTGCTGGTATTGATGCTGACTACGGCAGGGGCGGCCTTCTTGGCTGCGGGGCTGAAACTGCTGGTGGCGACTGCGGCATGGGTGCTGTCGTCCTTGGGCGCTTCAATCAGGGCAATACCCGCATTGCTGCGCACATTTTTATTGCGTTGCAGCCAACTGGGCTGCAGGGTAGCCACGACGAAATAGATGCCAAGCAGTACGGTGACCACCTGGGTAAACAGAAGCCAGAGGCGTTTCATAGAGGCGAAAGGGAAGAGGATGCCATGGGTCTGGAGCGCACCAATGGCGGCCCCGCATGGGGTGATTATGTCATTCGTGTCCGGACGCCTCTGCTTTTGCGGCTGCGCCACCCCTTTGTATCGTGCACGGAGGCTGCGGGCATCGCTGATGGCGATGGTTGGTGGGTGCCCGGGCGGTGATTGTTGCAAGGGTTTATACCTAAAATCGTTGTTTTGACTGCGCCTTTCCTGCACATTGCGGTTCCTCGCGAACTGGCCATCCTCCAGGCTTGCCTGCCACGATCCCGTACCCCGGCGATCCCGAACCCGGTGATTGCGCTCATAACTGCGCCGCATTGCACCGCGCTGTCTTCTGAAAGCTAGAGGACACATGACTTCGCAAACCTTCCCCCAAGGCGCTGCCGCTGCAGCGCCTGCCCGCGCGTTGACGCGCGGCGACTACAAGACCCTGGGCCTGTCCGCCCTGGGCGGCACCCTGGAGTTTTACGACTTCGTGGTGTTTGTCTTTTTTGCCAACGTGATCGGCTCGCTGTTCTTCCCGGCTGAAATGCCGGACTGGCTGCGCCAGCTGCAGACGCTGGGCATCTTTGCTGCCGGTTACCTGGCACGGCCTCTGGGCGGCATACTGATTGCGCACTTCGGCGACATCCTGGGCCGCAAGAAGATGTTCACGCTGTCCATCTTTTTGATGGCGGTGCCCACGCTGGTGATCGGCATGCTGCCCACCTATGCCTCCATCGGCATTGCCGCGCCCTTGTTGCTCTTGCTGATGCGCGTGCTGCAGGGTGCAGCCATTGGCGGCGAGATGCCGGGCGCCTGGGTGTTCGTGGCCGAGCACGCGCCGGCGCGGCACTATGGTTTTGCCATTGGCGCACTCACTTCCGGCATCACCGGTGGCATTTTCCTGGGCTCCATCATTGGCGTGTGGCTCAACAGCAGCTACAGCGCCACCGAGATCCGCGACTGGGCTTGGCGCATTCCGTTCATTCTGGGCGGTGCCTTCGGCCTGGTGTCGGTGTACCTGCGCCGCTTTCTGCACGAGACGCCGGTATTTCAGGAACTCCAGGCACGCAAGGAGGCCGGGCGCGAGTTGCCGATCAAGACCATTCTGCGCGAGCACCGCGCGGCCTGCGTGCTGGTGGCGTTGATGACCTGGGTGCTGTCCACTGCCATCGTGGTGGTGGTGCTGTTCACCCCCGCCTATCTGCAGAAGGTATTCCACATTGACCCGGCCTCGGCCATGAAGGCCAATGCGCTGGCCACGGTCACCCTGACGCTGGGATGCGTGTTCTGGGGCTGGCTGTCCGACCGCCTGGGTACCCGGGTGGTGATGGTGCTGGGCTGGCTGGGCATGAGCGCTACCGCCTATGTTTTCTACCTGGGCCTGCCGGGCACCGATGCGTCGCTGTTGTGGTCGTATGCGCTGGTGGGATTCTTTGTGGGCAGCATCTCGCTGCTGCCAGTGGTGGGCGTTCGCGCCTTCCCGGCGCCGGTGCGCTTCACCGGCCTGTCCTTTGCCTACAACATGGCCTACGCGGTATTTGGCGGGCTCACGCCCATGCTGGTCTCCGTCTGGCAGCAGACCGATGTGATGGCACCTGCCCACTATGTGGCAGCCATGGGCATTCTGGGTGCGGTGCTGGGTTTCTGGCCCTTGGCCAGCACGGGCTGGCAACCTAAGCCTACCAGCGGCCGGTGAGCATGAGCAGACCCGGAGCCCAGCAGGTGCCCACGCCGCAGGCAACGGTGTAGTGCGGCAGCAGGCGCAGGCGGCGGCCCAGGCCCATGGAGACGAAGAAGAGCAGCCACAGGCTGGCCCATAGCAACCAGAGTGTCGCCATGCGCCAGTCCTGCTGCGCTGCAGCAAAAGCCAGGGCGCTGATGGCCACGAAGCCGCTGTACCAACCCAGCCCCTCGCCCTTGAGGCCAAACCAGTGGGTGGCCGCCGCATACAGGTAGGTAAAGGCGAACAGCAGGCCGCCCGCGCTTGCAAGGTAATCCGGCGTGCCGCCTGCGCGCACCAGCCCCAGCAGGTTGGTGAAGAGTGCCAGCAGCCCCACCAGCAGGTTGAGTGCTACCGTGTCTCGGGGCGCGATGCGGCCAGCGAGCGACAGGCCATTGACGATCAGAACCGCGCCGATGAAAAGAAGTGCAACGCCAAGCATGGGGAAATCAGGTGTAGGGGCAGGAGGAGGGCGCGCCAGTGTAATGGCCACTCTGCGGTGGTTATCGTGTGTTTCAGGCATAAGAGAAATTCCCTTCTGAGACAATCGCGCCATGACGACCACCCGCCAAGACATGCTGCAGGCCTTCAATACCTTGCTGCAACCCGAACGATTCAAGGACTATGGCCCCAACGGCCTGCAGGTCGAGGGCAAGACCGAGATCCGCAAGCTGGTGAGCGGCGTGACCGCGTCGCGCGCGCTGATCGATGCGGCCATCGCCGCTGGGGCAGATGCCATCTTTGTGCACCATGGCCTGTTCTGGCGCGGGTATGACGGGCGCATCACCGGCTGGATGAAGCAGCGCATCGAGCGCCTGATCAAGCACGACATCAACCTGTTTGCCTACCACCTGCCGCTCGACGCCCATCCGGAACTGGGCAACAACGCGCAACTGGGCGTGCGCCTGGGCTGGCAGGCAGACGGACGCTTCGGGGAGCAGGATCTCGGCTTTATCGGCAGCATCCCGGAAGCGTCTGCACAGCAGATTGCGGCGCAGATACAACAGGCCCTGGGTCGTTCCGTCACGCTGGCGACAAGCGATGATCACCGCCCCATCCGCCGTATGGCCTGGTGTACCGGGGGGGCGCAGGGCTTCTTCGAAGCAGCCATTGCCGCCGGAGCCGATGGCTTTCTGACGGGGGAGATATCGGAGCCGCAAGCCCACCTGGCGCGTGAGACGGGGGTGAGTTTTTTTGCCGGTGGCCACCATGCCACCGAGCGCTATGGAGCGCCCGCTGCGGCAGCGCTGGTCGCACAGCAACTGGGCATTGCACACGAGTTCATCGATATCGATAACCCGGCTTGATTTTGCTATATATTTAATAGCTTAAGGCGCGCAACAGTTGTGCGCTGCAGCTTGTTTTTTCTCAAAGGTTTGTGTTGTGAGCCGCATCCCACTTCTGGCTATCACCCAGGGCGATCCTGCCGGTATCGGCCCTGAGATCATCGCCAAGGCTTTCCGTGACGCGCCAGAGCGCCTGCGGGGGGCCTTTGCCGTCGGCGATGTGGCAACGCTGCGCCGCGCCGCGCAACTGCTGCAGGGGCCAGGCCGGTGCGCGTTGCCTGTCGCGGTGATCGCGGCTCCGCAGGATGCCCTGCATGTGCCTGCGCGTTGCCTGCCGGTGCTCCCGTTGCCCGGCCTGCCCGGCCCGCTGCCTTTTGGTCAGGTGCAGGCAGAGGCGGGACGCGCTGCTGCTGTCTGCGTGCAGTGGGCCGCGCGTGCCGCCTTGCGCGGAGAGATCGATGGCCTGGTGACGGCACCCCTGCACAAGGAGGCGCTGCATCTGGCGGGGGTGGATTTCCCCGGTCACACGGAACTTCTGCAGGCAGAAGCCGCGGCCCATGCCGGTGTGCCCATTGCACAGATGCCGGTGCGCATGATGCTGGCCAATGAATCGTTGCGCACCGTTCTGGTCAGTATTCATGTCTCCCTGCGCGACGCGATCGATGCGGTGACGAGCGCCAATGTACTGGAGACGCTGCGCATCACCCACGCAGCGCTTGAGAGGTCGCTGGGCCGTGCGCCGCGCATCGCTGTGGCAGGGCTGAATCCGCACGCAGGAGAGGCCGGCCACATGGGGCGTGAGGAGATCGAGCAGATTGCTCCGGCCGTTGCAGCGGCCCGGGCGCAAGGCATGGATGTGACGGGCCCCGAAGCGCCCGATACCGTCTTCATGCGCGCACGCAGTGCGCCGGGCAAGGTGGGCGAATTTGATGTGGTGGTGGCGATGTACCACGACCAGGGTCTGATTCCCGTGAAGTATCTGGGGCTGGAGCAGGGCGTCAATGTGACCCTGGGTCTGCCGCTGGTGCGTACCAGCCCGGACCATGGCACGGCGTTCGATATTGCGGGACAGGGCGTGGCGGACGCAGCAAGCCTGATCGAGGCGGTGAAGACGGCGCAACACTTGGTCGCGGTCTGAGATTTCGCGTTTTTTCTGCCTCTGGGCTGCTCGCCGACCACCGGCGGGAACGCAACGAATGGCCCGTGAAAAAAGAAAGCAGCCTCTCGGCTGCTTCTCTTTGCAAAATTTTGTACGAGCGATCTATATCGTTGCGAAAGATCAACGTTTCTGCTGCAAACTGTCGCGAATTTCACGCAGTAGCACGATGTCTTCAGCAGGTGCTGCAGGGGCCTCGGCAGGTGTTTCGCGCTTGAGGCGATTGATCTGCTTGACCATCAGGAAGATGATGAATGCCAGGATCAGGAAGTTGACCGCGACGGTGATGAAGTTGCCATAGGCAAACACCGGAATGCCCGCCTTTTTCAGCGCATCGAGCGTGCGTGGAATACCGTCGGGAACGGTGCCAAGCACTACGAAAAGATTGGAAAAATCCAGTTTGCCAAAGATCATGCCGACCAGCGGCATGATGAGGTCGTTCACAACCGAATCGACAATCTTGCCGAAGGCGCCACCGATGATCACACCGACGGCCAGATCCATCACATTGCCTTTAACCGCGAACTCGCGGAACTCCTTCATGAAGCTCATACCAGGCTCCTAGCATAAATAAACATGGGCTACAGTATCGCTCAGCTTCGAGGGTTTCGGCGCATTGCATGACAGGGGGCTCCATCCGTACAATCCGCCCAAAACCGAGATATAAGCCTTGATCAAGGAGCCCCATGAGTGATTCTTCCATCGACTCCAGTAAGCGGACGTGGCTGATAGCGTCAGGATGTGCAGGCGCAGTGGGTGGAGTTGCCACTGCAGTTCCCTTTGTCAGTTCTTTCCAGCCTTCGGAGAAGGCCAAGGCCGCCGGTGCAGCGGTCGAGGTGGATATCTCGGAGCTCAAGCCCGGCGAGAAGATCACTGCAGAGTGGCGCGGCAAGCCCATATGGATCATGCGCCGCACCCCGGAGCAATTGGCTGAATTGCCCAAGCTCGACGGCCAACTGGCCGATCCCAAATCAGAGCGTACGGCGTATCCCACGCCTGATTACGCCAAGAACGAAACCCGCTCCATCAAGCCCGATGTACTGGTCGTGATCGGTATCTGCACCCATCTGGGCTGCTCGCCGACCGACAAGCTGGCGCCTGGCCCGCAGCCATCACTGCCCGATGACTGGAAGGGCGGCTTTCTGTGCCCCTGCCACGGCTCGACATTCGACCTCGCTGGCCGCGTCTTCAAGAACAAGCCCGCACCCGATAACCTCGAAGTGCCAGCGCACATGTATCTCTCGGATACCAGGCTGCTGATCGGCGAAGACAAAAAGGCATAAGGAGGCGGCATGGCACACGAATTCAAGGACATATCGCCCAATGCCTCCATTGGCGCCAAGGCGAGCAACTGGCTGGAAAACCGTTTTCCCACGGCTTTTGATGCCTATCGCGTTCACATGTCGGAGTACTACGCTCCGAAAAACTTCAATTTCTGGTACATCTTTGGCTCCCTGGCGCTCCTGGTGCTGGTGATTCAAATCGTCACCGGCATCTTCCTGGTGATGCATTACAAGCCAGACGCCAATCCGGTGGGTGGCGTGATTGGTGCGCCAGCCGTGGCTTTTGCCTCGGTCGAGTACATCATGCGCGACGTGCCCTGGGGCTGGCTGATCCGCACCATGCACTCCACGGGGGCCTCGGCCTTCTTCGTTGTGGTGTACCTGCACATGTTCCGTGGCCTTTTGTACGGCAGCTATCGCAAGCCGCGCGAGCTGGTCTGGATCTTTGGCTGCGCCATCTTCCTGTGCCTGATGGCAGAGGCCTTCATGGGCTATCTGTTGCCCTGGGGTCAGATGTCGTATTGGGGCGCGCAGGTGATCGTGAACCTGTTCTCGGCCATTCCCTTCATCGGCCCTGATCTGGCGCTGCTGATTCGTGGTGACTATGTGGTCGGCGATGCCACGCTGAATCGCTTCTTCAGCTTCCACGTGATTGCCGTGCCGCTGGTGCTGCTCGGCCTGGTGGTGGCCCACTTGCTGGCTTTGCACGATGTGGGATCAAACAACCCGGATGGCATCGAGATCAAGGGGCCCAAGGCGGCCAAGGATGCCAAGGGCAATCCGCTCGATGGCATTCCTTTCCACCCTTACTACACGGTGCACGACATCTTCGGTGTGGCTGTTTTCCTGTTCATCTTCTCGGCCATCGTGTTCTTTGCGCCGGAGATGGGGGGGTATTTCCTCGAATACAACAACTTCATTCCGGCCGACCCATTGAAGACGCCGAACCACATTGCACCCGTGTGGTACTTCACGCCGTTCTATTCGATGCTGCGAGCCATCACCAGCGAAATGATGGTTGCGCTCTCGGCCATCCTCATCATTGCCGTTGCCTTTGTCTGCGTGAAGACGCGCATGGCTGGTGCCCTCAAGGGCCTGCTGATTGCCGTGGCTGTCGTGGTGCTGGCGCTGTTCGGTGCCTTTGCCTTTACGGGCATCAAGGCGCTGTCGGGGATTGACGCCAAGTTTTGGGGTGTGGTGGTGATGGGTCTGGCAGTCATCATCCTGTTCTTCCTGCCCTGGCTTGATCACAGCCCGGTCAAGTCGATCCGCTACCGCCCGCACTGGCACAAATATGTGTACGCGGTGTTCGTGGTCAATTTCATCGTGTTGGCGTATCTGGGAGTACAGCCTCCATCGCCCATTGGCGAAAAAGTCTCACAGGTGGGTACCTTGTTCTATTTTGGTTTCTTCCTGCTGATGCCTTGGTGGAGCCGCAAGGGAACGCCCAAACCGGTGCCTGACCGGGTTACCTTTCATGCGCACTGAGCCCGGGAGAGCATCACGATGAAAAAAATAATTCTTTCCACCTTGCTGGCCGTTGGTGTCTGGA
Source organism: Comamonas sp. 4034 (assembly GCF_050434545.1). Lineage (NCBI taxonomy): Bacteria > Pseudomonadati > Pseudomonadota > Betaproteobacteria > Burkholderiales > Comamonadaceae > Comamonas > Comamonas sp. 4034. Next base: position 230,500 of record NZ_JBNDIT010000005.1, read on the forward strand.
TGGGGGCAGCCCCGGTGCAGGCCTCTGAAGGCGGTGTTGCCTGGGACAAGTTCAAGGTCGATACCACCGATACGGCATCCTTGCAAAGCGGCGCCAAGCTGTTTGTCAACTACTGCCTGAGCTGCCACTCCGCCTCGTTCATGCGCTACAACCGCCTCAAGGACATTGGCCTGACCGAGCAGCAGATCAAGGACAATCTGCTTCTGACCACCGACAAGGTGGGCGAGACCATGAAGGCGGCCATTGATCCCAAACAGGCCAAGGAGTGGTTTGGGGCCAATCCGCCTGATCTGACCTTGATTGCGCGTTCGCGTGCCGGCAGCCAGGGCACGGGGGCAGACTACCTCTACACCTTCCTGCGGACTTTCTACAAGGACGACACCAAGGCCACAGGCTGGAACAACATGGCCTTTCCGTCTGTAGGCATGCCGCATGTGCTGTGGGAGCTGCAGGGTGTGCGCACACCGGTGTATGAGGAGGTGGAGGAACACGGCCACAAGGTGCAGCTGTTCAAGGGATGGAATCAAGTGACCCCCGGCAAGATGAGTTCAGCAGAATTCGATAAAAATGTGGGTAATTTGGTGAACTATCTACAATGGATGGGTGACCCCAGCCAGAACACCCGCGTTCGTGTGGGTGTTTGGGTGCTGATCTTCTTGCTGGGTCTGATCCTCATCACCTGGCGCCTGAATGCAGCGTTCTGGAAAGATGTGAAGTAATCACTGTTTTTGCGAGCAGCCAGGCCCGGCCCTGTTTTCAGGGCTTGAATTCTGGTTGCCGATTTGTGTAGAGTGGGCGGCATTGACTGCTACCCACTCTTTTTGATTTTAGGAGCCTTCCACCATGATGGTGCTTTATTCGGGAACGACCTGCCCTTTCTCCCACCGCTGCCGCTTTGTGCTGTTTGAGAAGGGAATGGACTTCGAAATCCGTGATGTGGACCTGTTCAACAAGCCCGAAGACATCAGCGTGATGAATCCCTATGGGCAAGTGCCCATTCTGGTGGAACGCGATCTGATCCTGTACGAATCGAACATCATCAACGAGTACATTGACGAGCGCTTCCCGCATCCCCAGCTGATGCCCGGTGACCCTGTGGAGCGTGCCCGTGTGCGCCTGTTCCTGCTGAACTTCGAAAAAGAGCTATTCACCCACGTGCACACGCTCGAAGAGCGTGCGGCCAAGGGCAATGAAAAGGCGCTGGAAAAGGCACGTTCGCAAATTCGTGACCGCCTGACGCAGATGGCACCAGTGTTCCTGAAGAACAAGTTCATTCTGGGCGAGAACTTCTCCATGCTGGATGTGGCTATTGCTCCGCTGCTGTGGCGCCTGGACTACTACGGCATTGAACTGTCGAAGAATGCCGCGCCTCTGCTCAAGTACGCCGAGCGTATTTTCTCGCGCCCTGCCTACATTGAGGCACTGACGCCTTCGGAAAAGGTGATGCGCAAGTAATGATCGCCTGGCCCGGCTTGGCGGCCGGGCTCCCCGAGCTGGCCTTGCGCGGCTGCCCGGGCGACAAGCAGAAAGTGCCGAATGAGTGAAATCCAGACAACCTCGACCCAGCCCTACCTGATCCGCGCCTGGGTGGAGTGGTGCAACGACAACGGGCTCACGCCTTATCTGAGCGTGCGGGTGGACAAGACCGTGCAGGTGCCGCGCGAATTTGTCAAAGATGGTGAAATCGTGCTCAACATCAGCTACGACGCCACCAATGCGCTCAAGCTGGGCAATGACTACATTGAGTTCACTGCCCGTTTTGGCGGTGTGCCGCGTGAAATCATGGTGCCAGTCAGCCGCGTCATTGCCATTTTTGCGCGTGAAACCGGCCAGGGTATGGGCTTTCCGCCACCAGAGGATCTGTTGGACGACGACGCAGATATTGCAATACAGGCATTGCAAGGTTCGGCTGATGAGGAGGATGTCTCCGATGCTTCGGCTTCCTCGCCGCCGGTGATGCAGGTCGTATCGTCCAGTGACGACACGGCTCCGCCCGAGGGCGATGGACCAAGCAAGCCCCCCAAGGCTGGCAAACCTTCGCTCAAGTTGGTGAAATAGGCAGAATTCGGCTTTTTTGCGCGCTTTCGCGTATAGAATGCCGAATGTTGCCGATTTAGCTCAGTTGGTAGAGCAACCGCCTTGTAAGCGGTAGGTCATCAGTTCGATTCCGATAATCGGCACCATCCCAATTCCAGGGCCTGCATTGCGATGCAGGCCTTTTTTATTGCCTAAATGGGTCTTTGGCGATGATGGGTGCACGCAGAATGCTACTGATTTAATAGTAGGTGGAGGGGCGATTTGTCCCTTGGCCCAGCACTTTCAGCCGGATGTCGGCCGTTGGATAGCCTTTGACGCGCAAGTGTGCGGCCATGGCGGGGACCAGCTGCTTGAGCTTGGCGGCGCAGGCATTGTTGGCCACCAGCAGGCACCATTGATCCCCGTCAATGGGGCCGGGTTTGATGGAGGGGCGCAGCATCGGAGGCACCAGGAACTCCACCAGCTTGTAGCGGGTGGAGGATTCGCGTGTCAGCGCGGCCAGGCTGGCGAGTGTTGGCGCTTCGCTGGCGGCTTGTTCGACGGTGATGGCGTAATGCCTGCGGTTGGAGGGTGTCATAGGTTGTGCGCTGGCAGATGACCATGGATTGGCGCAGCTGCCACGACGTATTCTAGTCAGGGTTGTAGAATGTTTTATTTGGCAGGTGGTGCAGCCGGTATTGAATCCGGGTGCATAGTCTCCATCTGACACAACACTAATCACTAGGAATTCCGGTCGCGCGGCGGAGTTGGCACCAGTGCTGATTTGCGCCGCGTGGTTTTGTTCGCATGGCAACCAATTTCTTCACCAAAATTTTTGGCAGTCGCAATGATCGCCTGCTCAAGCAATACCGCAAGGTCGTGGCGCGCATCAATGCGATGGAGCCAGAGTACGAAAAGCTGAGCGACGAGCAATTGCGCCAGAAAACCCAGGAATTCAAGGACCGCATTGCCGGGGGCGAATCGCTGGACAACATCCTGCCGGAAGCGTTTGCCGTGGTCCGCGAGGGTTCCAAGCGCGTGATGAAGATGCGCCACTTCGATGTGCAGATGCTGGGCGGCATGGCCCTGCACTACGGCAAGATTGCTGAAATGCGCACAGGTGAGGGCAAGACGCTGACCGGTACCTTGCCGGTGTACCTGAATGCGCTGGCAGGCAACGGCGTGCATGTGGTGACCGTGAATGATTACCTGGCCACACGCGATGCGACCTGGATGGGTCGCCTCTACAACTTCCTGGGGCTGTCGGTGGGCATCAACCTGTCGCAATTGCCCAAGCATGAAAAGCAGGCTGCCTACAACGCAGACATCACCTACGGTACCAACAACGAATACGGCTTTGACTACCTGCGCGACAACATGGTGCAGGACAAGACGGAGCGCGTGCAGCGCCATTTGAATTTCGCCATCGTTGACGAGGTGGACTCGATCCTGATCGACGAGGCCCGCACCCCATTGATCATTTCCGGCCAGGCCGAAGACCATACGGCGGCCTATCTGGCCATGCGCACCGTGGTGCCGCTGCTCACCCGCCAGGAAGGCGAAGCCGACCCGCGTACGGGTGAAGGCGTCACCAAACCGGGCGATTTCACGGTCGATGAAAAGGGCCACCAGATCAATCTGACCGAAGCGGGCTATGAGGCCGCCGAGCGTATTCTGGCCGAGAAGGGCCTGATCGCTGAAGGCGCTTCGCTGTACGACCCCACCAACATCACCCTGGTGCACCAGTTGTTTGCGGCGCTGCGCGCCGAGCACCTCTACCATCGCGACCAGCACTATGTGGTGCAGAACGGCGAAGTGGTGATCGTGGACGAGTTCACCGGCCGTCTGATGTCGGGCCGCCGCTGGAGCGAAGGCCTGCACCAGGCTGTGGAGGCCAAGGAAGGCGTGGAGATCCAGGCCGAGAACCAGACGCTGGCTTCGATCACCTTCCAGAATTACTTCCGCCTGTACGCCAAGCTGGGTGGCATGACGGGTACGGCCGATACAGAAGCCTATGAGTTCCAGGAGATCTACGGTCTTGAGACCGTGGTGATTCCGCCGAATCGCCCCAGCAAACGTGATGACCAGCTCGACCGTGTCTACAAGACCACGCCCGAAAAATACATGGCCGCCATTGCCGACATCCGCGAGTGCTACGAGCGCGGCCAGCCGGTGCTGGTGGGCACCACCTCGATCGAAAACTCGGAAATCATCGACGAGCTTCTGAAGAAGGAAAACCTGCCGCACCAGGTGCTCAACGCCAAGCAGCACGAGCGCGAGGCCGACATCATTGCCCAGGCAGGCCGCCCCGGCATGATCACCATCGCCACCAACATGGCTGGCCGTGGTACCGACATCGTGCTGGGTGGCAACATCGAAAAGCAGATTGCCGCCATCGAGTCCGACGAATCGCTGTCCGAGTCGGAGCGCAAGAGCAAGGTAGAAGCCCTGCGCGCCGAGTGGAAGCTGGAGCATGACAAGGTGACCGAACTGGGTGGTCTGCGCATCATTGCGACGGAGCGCCACGAATCGCGCCGTATTGACAACCAGTTGCGCGGCCGTGCAGGCCGTCAGGGCGACAAGGGCTCTTCGCGCTTCTATCTTTCGCTGGACGACCAGTTGATGCGCATTTTCGCGGGCGACCGGGTCAAGGCCATCATGGAACGCCTGAAGATGCCCGATGGCGAAGCCATTGAAGCAGGTATCGTGACCCGCTCCATCGAAAGCGCACAGCGCAAGGTGGAAGCGCGCAACTTCGACATGCGCAAGCAGCTGCTGGAATACGATGACGTGGCCAATGACCAGCGCAAGGTCATCTACCAGCAGCGCAATGAAATTCTGGACTCCGCTGATCTGTCGCCCATGATCGACGGCATGCGCGACAGCACTCTGGCCGACATTGTGCGCCAGTATGTGCCCGAGCAGTCGATGGAAGAGCAGTGGGACCTGCCGGGCCTGGAGAAGGCGCTGCGCGAAGAGATGCAGATCGACTTGCCACTGGCGCAACTGCTGGACGGCTCCGAATCGCTGACCGACGAAGAGATCGAGGAAAAGGTCGTCGCCGAAGGCGCGCGCATCTTCAGCAGCAAGCTGGAGCAGGCGGGCAAGGAAAACTTCATGCAGTTCATGCGTGCCGTGCTGCTGCAGACGCTGGATTCCTCGTGGCGTGACCACCTGGCTGCATTGGATTATCTGCGCCAGGGCATCCATCTGCGCGGCTATGCGCAAAAGCAACCCAAGCAGGAGTACAAGCGCGAAGCATTCGAGCTGTTCCGCCAGCTGATCGACCACGTCAAGAGTCAGGTCACGCGCGTGATGATGCAGGTGCAGATCCGCTCGCCCGAGCAGCTTGACGAAGCCACTGAACAGCTGGAGCAAAGCAATGCCCGCACCAGCGTCCACTACAGTGGTGCGGAGGAGCCCTCGGCGGAAGAGGCGGAAGCCATGGAGCCGCTGGCGCTGCCCGAGGGCATGCGCGTGGGCCGCAACGATCCCTGCCCGTGCGGCAGCGGCAAACGTTTCAAGCTCTGCCACGGTAAACTCGCTTGACACTGTAATGCTGTAGAAGACGGGCTTTGACAGGTGCAGAGCCCGTTTTTTCTTGGTTTTTCCCTTCTTTCTCATTCATTTTTGAAAGACTGACATGCCCGTCAATTTGAAAGCCCCTGTGGCGCAGGATCTGGCACCGATCGCAGGTGTTCGCATTGGTGTGACGGAGGCCGGTGTGCGCAAGGCCAACCGCAAGGATCTGACCGTATTTCTGCTCGATGAAGGCAGCCACGTGGCCGGGGTGTTCACCAAAAACCGTTTCTGTGCGGCGCCCGTGCAGATCTGTCGCGAGCACCTGGCAGTGCAGGGCGCCATTCGAGCCATGGTCATCAACACAGGCAACGCCAATGCAGGCACGGGTACGGACGGGCTGGCCCGTGCCAACGCCACCTGCGACGCACTGGCCGGCTTGCTGAAAATCGATGCCAAACAGGTATTGCCGTTCTCGACCGGCGTCATCATGGAGCCGCTGCCGGTGGACCGTATCACTGCGGGCCTGCCCGCCGCCATCGCAGACGCTCAGCCTGGCAATTGGGCCAAGGCGGCTGAGGGCATCATGACGACCGACACCATTGCCAAGGCCTTTTCTGCCAAGGCCGTGGTGGGCGGGAAGACGGTGCATGTCACCGGCATCAGCAAGGGGGCCGGCATGATCCGCCCCAACATGGCAACCATGCTGAGCTTTCTGGCAACGGATGCCGCCATTGATGCGGCACTGCTGCCCGCGCTGGCCAAACAACTGGCAGACCAGTCCTTCAACCGCATCACAATTGATGGCGACACGTCGACCAATGACTCGTTTGTTGTGGTTGCCACCAACCAGGCTGGCAATGCGGCGGTGACCGACTGGAACAGCGCCGACGGGCAGGCCTTGATGGCTGCATTGCGCGATGTTGCGCAGAAGCTGGCGCAGGCCATTGTGCGCGATGGTGAAGGGGCTACCAAGTTCATCCAGATCGAGGTGGAGCAGGGCCGCACCGAGGAAGAATGCCGCCAGGTGGCCTATGCGATTGCCCATTCGCCACTGGTCAAAACCGCCTTTTTCGCCAGCGACCCCAACCTGGGCCGCATTCTGGCCGCCGTGGGCTATGCCGGCATTGAAGACCTGGACCAGACCAGGATCGAGCTGTACCTGGACGATGTGCATGTGGCTACCAAGGGCGGTCGCAACCCATCCTACGAAGAAGCCGATGGCCAGCGCGTGATGAAGCAGCAGGAAATCATCGTGCGTGTACAGCTGGGCCGTGGCGCAGCCAATACCACCGTGTGGACCTGCGACCTGAGCCACGACTACGTCAGCATCAACGCCGACTATCGCTCCTGAGCAGTGCAGCCAGCACCTGCGGATCCCGGCCTGGCCGCCCCTCTGTAGTGGGAAAGGCAGCCTCCGCAGCTTGCGACATACCACCAAGGGCCTACGGGCCCTTTGTACTTTGTATTGTGGTATTTTTAAGCGTTATTGCGTTCTGGCGCCTACCCGTCAAGCGCTGGTAGCTATTGAAAATATAGTAAATCGGAGACAGATACCGTGTCCTTGGATTCCTCTTTTTCTCCATTGGAGCGTCTGGTGGTGCGTGCCGAGCAACTGATGCAGCGTATCGAGGCGGTGCTGCCGCAGGCGCTCCAGGCCCCGGCCGACTGGAATGACGCGATTGCCTGGCGCTACCGCAAGCGCGCCAACGGCTGCGGTGTGCTGGAGCCGGTGCGCCACGTAGGGGCCATGCAATTGAGTGATTTGCAGAACATTGATGTTCAGAAAGACAAGATTGCGCGCAATACCGAGCAGTTTGTGCAAGGGCGAACGGCCAACAACGTGTTGCTGACGGGTGCGCGCGGCACGGGCAAGTCCTCGTTGATCCGTGCCTGCCTGCACAGCTACGCTCCCCAGGGGCTGCGCCTGATCGAGGTGGACAAGGCCGACCTGACCGATTTGCCCGATATTGTGGATGTGGTGGCGGGCCGCCCCGAGAAGTTCATCATTTATTGCGATGACCTGAGCTTTGAAGAGGGCGAGCCCGGCTACAAGGCGATGAAATCGATCCTGGATGGCTCGGTGAGCGCTGCCACGCCCAACGTGCTGGTCTACGCCACAAGCAACCGGCGCCACCTGCTGCCTGAATACATGACGGACAACCTGGCGCAGCAAAAGGGCGAGAACGGCGAAATCCACCCGGGTGAAGTGGTGGAAGAGAAGATTTCGCTGTCGGAGCGCTTTGGCCTGTGGGTGAGCTTCTACCCCTTCAGCCAGGATGAGTACCTGCGTGTGGTGGCCCAGTGGCTGTCGGCGCTGGGCGTGCCTGCGGACGAGATTGAAGCATCCCGGCCAGAGGCGCTGGTCTGGGCGCTGGAGCGTGGATCGCGCAGCGGCCGGGTGGCGCACCAGTTTGCACGCGATTGGGCGGGGCGCGGAGCCAACCGCCAGGCGGAAGGCCGAGCCCGCATTGCCGACGTGGCAGATCTGGGCGAAGAGGCTGAAGAAGATTGAACAGAAATTGGGTGAAAAGTGACTGAGTTATCCACAACTGGCGCAGAGCCACGCAAATACACGGAAGTGGCCGTGGGCGTGCTGATCCGCGAGAGCGACAACGCCCTGCTGATCACCAGCCGCCCGGCGGGCAAGCCGCGTGCGGGCTGGTGGGAGTTTCCCGGCGGCAAGCTGGAAGAAGGTGAGACGGTGGAGCAGGCCTTGCGCCGGGAGTTGCAGGAGGAGCTGGGTATCACCATTGCCAACTGCATCGCCTGGAAGGTGACGGAGCATAGCTACACGCACGCGCTGGTGCGCCTGCATTGGTGCAAGGTAACGCAATGGACGGGCGAATTCGAGATGCGCGAAGGCCAGCAGATGTCTTGGCAACAGTTGCCGCTGACCGTGCGGCCGGTGCTGGAGGGATCTTTTCCGGTACTGCAATGGCTGAGCGAAGAGCGCGGGCTGCCGTTTGATGTGGCGCAGTACGCCAATGCAGCCCTGGTGGAAGGGCAGTAACCGGGCACGCTATGCACCAGAATGCAGTGAGTGGTGCATCAAAACATATAGCTGATGGTGCTTGCTGTTACTTGGATTGAGATAGGTAATACAGTCAATGCCAATGTAGCCAAGCGCTTTCAGCTCTCTTTTTGGCAGAAGCCCCGGTGAATCCGTTTGCGTGGCGCCCTTGCGATGACTCGATTCGGCTAGTCTTCGTGGCGCGGGTCGCCATATTGCGCATCCAGCGGCGGAGATTCGGCGGGCACGCGAAAATCCTCATTGCCCCAGGCTCCCAGGTCAATCATCTTGCATCGTTCGCTGCAGAACGGGCGGAATCGGTTGCTCTTGGCAAAACTGGAGGGGCCGCCGCACTGGGGGCAGGTGATGGCTGGGGTGGCGTGGTCCGTGGTCATACTCATGCAGTGATTGTAGGCGGGGCCACTCAACCATTGCTGAGGCGTATGCTTTTAGAAAACCATAGCAATCAGCACATATCAGCTGTACGCTGCAGCCAGTTTTCAGCAAAAAATCAATCGATCAAGCGCACAGCACCATTTCATACTGACCGTCCTGCTGGGTGAGCACCATCTGGCCGTTGTCGGCCTTGTGCAGCATGCGGATCGAGATCATCAGCCGGTTGCCGCTGATTTCGGGCACCAGAGCGGCTTCCGGGTCGAGCCGCAGGCGCAGTAACTGGTAGGTGCGGCCTTGGGGCAGGTTTTGCTGGAACTGCCCGCGGATGGTGGCAATACGCTGTGGGGTGCCGGAATCGCGAAACAGCTTGAGCAACAGAAAGAGTGCACCTGCCAGTGGCGCAAAAGGCTCGGTCCAGCGTTGCAGATCTGCGCGTCGCAATTCGCTGTCCGCATGCAGCCAGGTGTGGTAGCTGGGCAGGTCAAAAGTGCAGGTGCCACCCGGGATGCCCGAACGGTTGCGGATGGCCATCAGCCACTCGTTCTCGATCAGCAACTGGCTGGGCTTGCCGTTTTGCTCGCGCAACTGTGTGTGGGCACTGTCCAGTTGGGCAATGACCTTGTCGAGCATGTCGACGGCAATCATGGGGCTGGCACGGTAGGCGTTGAACTGCTGGCGCTGGCGTTCCAGGTCCTTGAGCAGGTCGGCCTTCAGATCGGTGCGCGAGGCCACATCCATGATCTCGAACAGCGTGGTGATGGCGAAATGGTGGTCAACATCGGTGCTGCGTTGCAGAAGTACATCCAACCGGCGCAACAGATACTCCAACCGGAGGTAGGAGCGTACGCGTTCGTTAAATGGGTACTCGTAAACAATCACAGAAAGACGTCAGTGTTGGAGCGCAAGGGCTGCTATCAATTCATTGTATAGGCCCAGGACCTCATCGCCTAGCGCTTGTAACGAGAGCGTTTCATTCCAGATGACCCAATCGGCCTTGCGCAGGCGCTGTTCCCGGCTGGCCTGTTGCGCCATGATGGCATCCACCGCTTCGGCAGAAAGCTGGCTGCGCGCCTGCACGCGGGCCCGTTGCGTGCGCTCCTCGCAGTCCACGACGATGACCTGGTCCAGTCGTGGGCTCCATTGGCCCGATTCGGCCAGGAGCGGAATATCGAAAATGACCATTCTTGCATCGCTGTGCGAACACGCATCCGCATAGCGATCAAAGATGCTGCGCTGAATCAAGGGGTGAAGAATGGCTTCCAGCTGCTGTTTGGCGGAAGGGTCCCTGAAAACGGCTTCTCGCATCTGGGCGCGGTCGAGCGCGCCATCCTGGGTGATGAAATGCGCGCCAAATTGTATTTGGATGGCCGCAATGGCGGCACCGCCCGGCAGTGTCAGGCCACGTGCGATCTGATCGGCATCAATGACGGCGCAGCCCAGTTGCGCAAACCGCTCGGAGACCGTGCTCTTGCCGCTGCCGATACCGCCTGTGACGCCGATGCGGGGTTTCATCGCCTTTTGATCCGTAAATCAGGGCTGCAGCAGGCGGTCAATGATGCCGGTGCCAAACCACATCACCAAGAAGCCAGCACCTGCCAGGAAGGGGCCAAACGGCATATAGCCGCCTTCACGCAGGCTGGAAAAGACCTTGAGGCCGATTCCAATCACCGCGCCCACTACGGAAGAGAACAACGCAATGGGAATGAGCGCCTGCCAGCCAAACCAGGCGCCCAATGCGGCCAGCAGCTTGAAGTCGCCATACCCCATGCCTTCCTTGCCAGTCAGCAGCTTGAAGGCCCAATAGATGCTCCACAGCGACAGATAGCCTGCGGCGGCTCCATAAAGCGAATCCTTGATGGGTACCGGAATCCAGCCCAGTGCGCTGCACAGCAGTCCGGCCCACAGCAGCGGCAGAGTCAGGTCGTCTGGCAGCAGGGTTGTGTCCCAGTCGATCAGGGCTGCGGTGAGCAGCATGGACGAGAAAAAACACCAGGCGGCGCCAGTGGCAGTCAGCCCCCAGCGATGAATGCAGTAGGCCCACAGCAGTCCATTGGCCAATTCCACCAAGGGGTAGCGCACGGAGATGCCTGTTTTGCACTGGCTGCATTTGCCGCGCAGGAACAGCCAGCTGACGATGGGAATATTCTCGAACCAGCGGATCTGGTGCTGACAATGCGGGCAGCGCGAAGCAGGGGTGCTCAAATTGAAGCGTTCAGCAGCAGCTTTGTCCTCCACGCCGGGGGCATCTGCGTCTCCCGCCAAAAGCGCCTGAGCGTCCTGCTTCCAATGCCGCTCCAGCATCATCGGGAAGCGGTGGATCACCACATTCAAAAAACTGCCTACCAGCAAACCCAGCAGCGCAAACAAGGCCACGTACAAGGAACTATCCGACACGCTTACACCACCTGGCCGAGCTTGAAGATGGGCAGATACATGGAGACCACGATGCCGCCGATGAGCGTGCCCAGGAACACGATGATGATGGGCTCCATCAGGCTGGACAGGCCGGCAACGGCCTCGTCCACCTCGGCTTCGTAGAAGTCCGCAGCCTTGCCCAGCATATGGTCGATAGAGCCTGACTCCTCACCAATGGCACACATCTGGATGACCATTGACGGAAACACATTGGCATCGGCCATGGCCACGGTCAGACTGGTACCTGTGGAGACTTCTTGCTGGATCTTTTCGGTGGCGACAGCAAATACCGAGTTGCCGGAGGCGCCGCCCACGGAGTCCAGGGCTTCCACCAGCGGAACACCTGCCGCAAACATGGTCGACAGCGTGCGGGTCCAGCGTGCTACGCAGGACTTTTCAATCAACGGGCCAAAAATAGGGATGCGAAGCAGCCAGCGGTCCATGAAACGCTGCATTTTTTCGCTGCGCTTCCAGGCCTGGAGGAAAAAATATACGGCGCCGCCAATGCCGAAGAAAATCAGATACCAGTATTTGACGAAAAAGTCGCTGATGGCCATCACGATGAGTGTGGGACCCGGCAAATCAGCGCCGAATGACGAAAACACCTCTTTGAAAGCAGGTATCACGAAGATCATGATGATGGAGACCACCACGAAAGCAACGATGATCACCGCCGCTGGATACATGAGCGCCGAGCGGATCTTGCTCTTGATCGCCTCGGTCTTTTCCATGTAGGTGGCCAGGCGATCCAGCAGGCTTTCCAGAATACCGGCGGCTTCCCCAGCTTCCACCAGATTGCAATACAAGGCATTGAATTGCATCGGATGGCGGCGGAAGGCGGTACTGAGCGACGAGCCCGATTCGACATCGCTGCGAATGTCATTGAGCAGCTTGGTCACGCTGGCGTTGGTACTGCCACGGCCCACAATGTCAAAGGCCTGCAGCAATGGCACGCCTGCCTTCATCATGGTCGCCAACTGGCGGGTGAAGAGCGCAATGTCCTTGGGCTTGATCTTCTTGCCCGAGCGCATGCGGCGCTTCTTGATCTTGGACGGCAAAATGCCCTGGCGTCGCAAGGACGCGACTACCTGGTTCTCGCCGCCGGCGCGGGTTTCGCCGCGCACGATCTTGCCGTTGCGGTCTTTACCCTCCCACTCGTAAACGGCTTCGTTCGATGTTTTTTTGTTGACGGTTGTTGCCATTTCTCCCTGCCCTCATTGCTTTATTCGTTGGTGACGGCCAGAACCTCTTCCAGCGAGGTCAATCCCTTTTTGACTTTGTGAAGACCAGACTGGCGCAGGGAGCGTACGCCCTCCAGCTCGGCCTGTTCCGCGATTTCCAGTGCGCTGCCGTCGCGCAGGATGATGCGCTGAATTTCTTCGGAGACGGGCATCACCTGGTAGATGCCGACCCGCCCCTTATAACCATTGTTGCAGGCATCGCATCCGACCGCCTCATAGGGCATCCAGGTTCCATCCAGATCTTCGTCGGTAAATCCGGCTTCCAGCAGATTCTCGTGCGGAATTTCCGTCGGGCGCTTGCAGTTGGGGCACAGGCGCCGCGCCAGGCGCTGAGCGGTGATCAGGATCACGCTGGACGCGATGTTGAACGGCGCAATACCCATGTTGCGCATACGAGTGAGCGTGGTGGGGGCGTCGTTGGTGTGCAGCGTTGAGAGCACCAGGTGACCTGTCTGTGCGGCCTTGATGGCGATATCGGCCGTTTCCAGATCACGGATTTCACCCACCATGATGATGTCGGGATCCTGTCGCAGAAACGCCTTGAGGGCCGTCGCGAAGGTCAGGCCCGCCTTTTCATTGACGTTGACCTGGTTGACGCCTGGCAGGTTGATTTCCGAAGGGTCCTCTGCCGTGGCGATATTGACCGCCGACGTATTCAGGATATTGAGGCAGGTATAGAGCGACACGGTCTTGCCCGAGCCAGTCGGGCCCGTCACCAGAATCATGCCATAGGGGCGTTTGATGGCGTCAAGCAGTCGCTCCTTCTCAACGGGCTCATAGCCAAGGGCGTCAATGCCCAGCTTGGCGCTGCTCGGGTCCAGAATACGGATCACGATCTTCTCGCCAAACAGGGTTGGCAAGGTGCTCACACGGAAGTCGATCACCCGGTCAGCGCCGATCTTCAACTTCATGCGGCCATCCTGTGGCACGCGCTTTTCGGAGATGTCCAGGCGCGAAATGACCTTGATGCGGGAGGCGAGCTTGTCCTTGATACCCGTTGGCGGCGATGCGATCTCGCGCAGTTCGCCGTCGATACGGTAGCGAATGCGGTAGTTGTGCTCGTAAGGCTCAAAATGCAGGTCGGATGCGCGCATATTGAATGCATCGATCAGCATCTTCTGTAGGAATTTGACGATGGGAGCGTCCTCGACGTCCATCTCGTCGTTGGCGCTCTTGTCGGTAGAGTCCGTCTCGTCCGAAATCTCGAACTCATTGAGATTGACATCGCCAACCATGTCGTTGAGGTTGTCGCCCCCTTGCTTGGCGACCGATTCGAGCAGCTTGGTTACCTTGGCATGTTCGGCAACGACCCAATCCACGCTGAGTTGCGTGCTGAACTTGATCTGTTCCGCCACAGAGTGGTCGGTGGGGTCTGCAGTGGCTACCACCAGGCGATTGCCGCGCTTGGCGAGTGCGACGATCTTGTTGGCGGAGGCCAGTTTGACATCCAGCAGCCCGCTGGGCAGTCGGTCTGCATCGATCGCGTCAAGATCAATCAGCGGGACGCTGTAGACGGCAGAAATGATGGTGGCGACATCAATGCCTGAAACAGCGCCGCTAGCGACCAGTTCTCCAATGAAGCTGTTTTTGCTCTTGATACTGCTGGCATACAAAGCCTCGGCCTTGGCCAGCGGAAGCTTGCCGCTGGCGACCAAGGCACGGGCGATGCCCGGCAGTGCAATGGATGGTGCTGGAGAAATTGTGGTGTTGTCAGCCATGTAATCGGTTACGCCTATCGTAGATAGCCTCTCTGCGTATTCCGGAAACTGTAGCAGTTGTTCGGAGATTTAACAAAAAAAGCCCGGCTCTCCTTGCCTGTCTGCAGTGGATGTACGACAGTTTGCCTTCATTGACCAAGCCGTGGTGGCCTTGGCCGTGCTAAGAACGTATTTACGATCTCTACGCAGCCGCGCTGGAGTGCAATCGGGATGAATTCGAAGCGGTGGGCCACAGCTTGCACCGGGGTGCAAGCAAGGGACAGTGCGCAGAAATCGCCCGATTTCACTCCAACCCGTAGGGACAGTGGGTTTGGGGACGCCCGGTTAGGGACGCCCCGCAAAGCCACTGTCGCGGCGCGAGGAAATCGTAAACACGTTCTTATACCCGGCGCGTGAGAAGTTGCGAAGCCAGGCCGCGCAAGGCTTCGGTGAATGTGTTCTGGGGGAGATGCTCCAGGCAGTCGATGGCTTCCTGGGCCTGCTGGCCTGCCGCAGCGCGGGTGGCATCCAGCGCACCGGTGGCTTTGACCATCTGCACAATTTCAGCCATATGCGGGGTAGCGCCTGTTTCAATGGCACTCACAATCAATTGACGATCTGCCGCTGTTGCACGTTGCATGGCGATGATCAGGGGCAGGGTGACCTTGCCTTCGCGAAGGTCGTCGCCGATGTTCTTGCCCATCACTTCGGCGTCGCCGTCGTAGTCCAGCGCATCATCGATCACCTGGAATGCGGTGCCCAGCGCGCGGCCGTAGCCAGCGCAGGCAGTCTCCACTGTTGCGTCCGAGCCCGCCAGTACGGCGGCAAGGCGTGCGCTGGCTTCGAAGAGCTTGGCGGTCTTGGAGCGGATGACGGTCAGATAGCCTGCTTCATCCAGATCCACATTGTGGGTGTTGATGAGCTGCTGCACTTCCCCTTCGGCGATGATGTTCGTCGCTTCCGAGAGGATCTGCATAACCTGCATGCTGTCGGCATCCACCATCATCTGGAAGGCGCGCGAATGCAGAAAGTCGCCAACCAGCACACTGGCTGCATTGCCAAAGCTCTCGTTGGCCGTCGGTTTGCCGCGTCGCATGGTCGATTCGTCAACCACATCGTCGTGCAGCAAGGTGGCGGTGTGAATGAATTCCACCACAGCTGCGAGATTGAAGCGCTGCTCGCCTTTGTAGCCCAGCGCACCGGCCACCATCAGCAGCAATGCAGGCCTCAGCCGTTTGCCGCCTGCCGAGATGATGTAGTGCGCGATCTCTCCAATCAGTGGAACCGAGGAGCTCAGCCGATGGGCAATGACGGCGTCCACCTGACGCATGTCGTCGGCGACCAGGCTGAGAGGATGGGGCTGAGTGGTGGTGTTGGACTCGGACAAGGCGGCTATCTCGGTATTTTTATGGATGCAGCATTATAGAAACCGTGGCAGTAATCCTGGTGCACATGCCCCGGTGCCAGCCTTGGTGATGTGCCCTTTACATGCGCCAGAAGACTGGATGAGAGTACTGCTTGCAGCTTTTTGAGGAGCGTGATAGAATCTTCGGCTCTTGCGAAATTTCTTTGCAAGCTATCCCCTTTTAGAGGTTCATATGTACGCGGTCATAAAAACCGGCGGCAAGCAGTATCGCGTTGCTTCCGGCGAAAAAATCAAGGTAGAACAGATTGCTGCGGACGTAGGCCAAGAAATCGTGATCGATCAGGTCCTGGCAGTCGGCGACGGCGCAGAACTGAAGATCGGCACGCCCTTGGTGTCCGGTGCAACGGTTAAGGCTACGGTGGTAGCCCATGGTAAGCACGACAAGGTGCGCATTTTCAAGATGCGTCGTCGTAAGCACTATCAGAAGCGTCAAGGCCATCGCCAGCAGTTCACCGAACTGCAAATCGGTGCAATTGCTGCTTAATGTTGGCAGCTTAACAGGAGCTATATCTCATGGCACAGAAAAAAGGCGGCGGCTCTACGCGAAATGGACGTGATTCCAAGCCAAAAATGCTGGGTGTGAAGGCTTTCGGTGGTCAATTGATCAGCGCAGGTTCCATCATCGTTCGCCAGCGCGGCACCAAGTTCCATCCCGGCACCAATGTCGGCGTGGGCAAGGATCACACCTTGTTTGCTCTGGTCGATGGTCATGTGACCTTCGAAACCAAGGGCGCTCTGTCCAAGCACACGGTGAGCATCACCAAGGCTGCTTAAGACAAACAAGTGTCTCCTGGGCTTCGGCCCTGGTCAAAGCCCCGCATCGGCGGGGCTTTGGTGTTTTTGGGTCATGCCGCTGTTGCTGTGGATGCGACAATAACGGTTTTGGCAGCGCTGCAGCCGGGCATCTCGGCAAGGTGCAGTGCAGCAGACAAATCCCGTATTCCCGGTATCGGGGCGGGTGGATAACGACCATGAAATTCGTAGATGAAGCGTTTATTGACATTGCAGCTGGCGATGGTGGCAATGGCTGTGTGTCGTTCCGCCACGAAAAATACAAGGAATTCGGCGGCCCCGATGGTGGCGACGGCGGTCGTGGTGGCCACGTGTACGCACTGGCCGATGTCAACCTCAACACCCTGATCGACTACCGCTACTCGCGCCGCCATGATGCGGAGCGGGGCGAGCATGGCAAGGGATCGGACATGTTTGGTGCCGCCGGCAAGGACATCACCTTGCACATGCCGGTGGGCACCATCATCACCGACGCTGAAACCGGTGAGGTGCTTTTTGAACTGCTCAACCCCGGCGAGGTGATCACCATTGCCAAGGGCGGTGACGGCGGCTTTGGCAACCTGCGTTTCAAGAGCGCCATCAACCGTGCCCCGCGCCAGAAAACCCCTGGCTGGAAAGGTGAGCGCCGCAACCTGAAGCTGGAGTTGAAGGTGCTGGCAGACGTGGGTCTGCTGGGTATGCCCAATGCTGGCAAATCCACCTTCATCTCGGCGGTATCCAACGCACGCCCCAAGATTGCCGACTACCCGTTCACCACCTTGCACCCCAACCTGGGTGTGGTGCGCGTAGGGCCCGAAAAGAGCTTTGTCGTGGCCGACATTCCGGGCCTGATCGAAGGCGCATCCGATGGGGCGGGCCTGGGTCACCAGTTTCTGCGGCACCTGCAGCGCACACGCTTGCTGCTGCATATCGTTGATCTGGCGCCGTTCGACGAGGGTGTGGATCCCGTTGCGCAGGCCAAGGCGATCGTGGCAGAGTTGAAGAAATACGACGAAGAACTCTACAGCAAGCCGCGCTGGCTGGTGCTCAACAAGCTGGACATGATTCCGGTCGAGGAACGTGCCGCCAAGGTCAAGGATTTCGTCAAGCGCTACAAGTGGAAGGGGCCGGTGTATGAAATCTCGGCCCTGACGCGTGAGGGCTGTGAGCCGCTGATCAAGGAAATCTTCCAGTTCGTGCACAGCATGCAAAAGGCAGAGCAGGAGCCGCAAGAGGTGGATCCGCGCTTTGTGGCAGGTGCTGAACTGGAGCAGCCCGATTACTCGGACGATCCGCGTTTTTCGTCGCCCGATTGAGCGGCGGCCGCTGCATCCATAGGTTACTCATTTATTGATAGCTGCTTGCGCTTGCCAGGCGGGCGCAAACGCCAGAAAAAGCAAAAAATGGCATCGAATGTTCTGCGCGACGCACGTCGCATCGTGGTCAAGGTCGGCTCCAGTCTGGTCACCAACGAAGGCAAAGGCCTGGATGAAGGCGCCATCACCGAATGGAGCCGCCAGCTTGCGGCCCTGGTGCATGGCGATGACGGCATCAAGCGCGAAGTCATCATGGTCTCCAGCGGCGCCGTTGCCGAGGGCATGAAGCGTCTGGGCTGGCACCAGCGCCCCAAGGAGATTCATGAGCTGCAGGCCGCTGCTGCCGTCGGCCAGATGGGTCTCGTGCAGATGTACGAAACCAAGCTGCGCGAACAGAATCTGGGTAGCGCCCAGGTGCTGCTGACGCACGCCGATCTGGCAGACCGCGAGCGCTACCTGAACGCGCGTGTCACGCTCCTGACCTTGCTGCAGCTGGGCGTGGTGCCGGTGATCAATGAGAACGACACCGTGGTCAACGACGAAATCAAGTTTGGCGACAACGACACCCTGGGTGCGCTGGTGGCCAACCTGGTGGAAGCCGATGCACTGGTGATCCTGACGGACCAGAAGGGCCTCTACACCGCAGATCCACGCAAGAACCCCGATGCCCAGTTCGTGCACGAGGCGCAGGCGGGCGATCTGAAGCTGGAGGCCATGGCAGGCGGCGCGGGCTCCGGCATCGGCAAGGGTGGCATGCTGACCAAGATTCTGGCGGCCAAGCGGGCGGCGGGTTCGGGTGCATCGACCGTCATCGCCTGGGGGCGCGAGCAGAACGCGCTGCTGCGCCTGGTGGCGGGTGAGGCAATTGGCACCTTGCTGGTGGCCGATACCCACAAGAACCAAGCTCGCAAGCAATGGATGATGGACCACCTGCAGATGCATGGCTATGTGACGGTGGATGCTGGTGCTGCGCAAAAGCTGCGCAGCGAAGGCAAGAGCCTGCTGCCCATCGGCATGGTCAGCGTGCATGGCGAATTCTCGCGCGGCGAAGTGATTGGCGTGCGCGACCCCGAAGGTATCGAGCTGGCGCGGGGCCTTGCCAACTATGGCAGTACCGAGGCGCGCCGCCTGTGCCGCAAGCCCTCTGGCGAATTCGAGCAACTGCTGGGCTATACCGGCGAGCCTGAAATGCTGCACCGTGACAACATGGTGCTGACTGGCCACTGAACCATGGATGAAATGGGCTTCCGGTGCTCGGTAGCAGGGCGCAGGCGGCTATCAAAACAAAAGCGCCCGGAGGGGCGCTTTTGTGTTTCAGCGGGATACAGGCTGGGTCATGCCTTGCCGGAAGGCGGGTTGCTGCGGGTGGCGTTGGCCGGATCGGGGTCGAAGCTGGCGCCCGGGGGCAGCTCCATCTCCTGCATCATACGCAGCGGCGAGTGGTAGCTGACCGTAGTGGTGGTCACAGTCACCTGCAGCGTCTCAGTCACGGCCTGCGCGGGAAGCGCTGCCGGGTAATGCTCGCCATGCTCATGGTCGCGCTGGCGCGCATTGCTGCGCAGGTAGCGGTTGCGGGCGTCCTGGCGGGGCACATAGCGCGACAGCTCGGTCAGAGCCATCTCGTACACGCCGCGCTTGAACTCCACCACCACATCGAGCGGCACCCAGTAATCGTTCCAGCGCCAGGCATCGAACTCGGGGTGGTTGGTGGCACGCAGATTCAGGTCCCAATCGTTGCCGGTTAACTGGAGCAAAAACCATATTTGCTTTTGTCCGCGATAATAGCCTCTTGCATCGCGTCGAATGAAGCGCTCGGGCACCTCGTATCGCAACCAGTCACGCGTTCTAGCCACAATACGGACATGCTCTGGTCGCAAGCCCACTTCTTCATGCAGCTCTCGAAACATCGCCTGCTCGGGGGTTTCTCCACGGTCGATACCGCCCTGCGGAAACTGCCAGCTGTGGGTGCGGATGCGCTTGCCCCAAAACACCTGATTGCGCTGGTTGAGCAGGATGATGCCGACGTTTGGCCTAAAGCCATCTCGGTCCAGCATAATCTAACCCCAATTTTTTAAACTGTGTCCATTATGCCTGCGCCTTGAAGCCATCTTCAAGCGGGCAACTACTAGGCTCATTGCTACAGACTATGAAAGCTTCGCAATTTCTCATCTCGACCTTGAAGGAAGCGCCTGCGGACGCTGAAATCGTCAGCCACCAGCTGATGACCCGCGCCGGCATGATCAAAAAGCTCGGTGCCGGCATCTACAACTACATGCCGATGGGGCTGCGTGTGATCCGCAAGGTCGAAGCCATCGTGCGCGAAGAGATGAACCGTGCAGGCGCCATCGAGGTATCGATGCCCGTGGTGCAACCGGCAGAGCTGTGGCAGGAAACCGGCCGTTTCGAGAAGATGGGCCCCGAGTTGCTGCGCATCCAGGACCGCCACGAGCGCGATTTTGTGATCCAGCCCACCAGCGAAGAGGTAGTGACCGATATCGCCCGCCAGGAGTTCAAGAGCTACAAGCAGCTGCCCAAGAACCTCTACCAGATCCAGACCAAGTTCCGCGACGAGCGTCGCCCCCGCTTTGGCCTGATGCGTGGCCGCGAGTTCATCATGAAGGACGCCTACTCCTTCGACAAGGACCGCGATGCCGCCCAGATCAGCTACCAGACCATGCGCGCCGCTTACAAGCGCATCTTCGACCGCTTCGGTCTGCAGTACCGTGCCGTGCGAGCCGACAGCGGCGCCATCGGTGGCGACTTGAGCGAAGAATTTCAGGTGATTGCCGCCACGGGTGAAGACGCCATCGTCTACTGCCCTGACAGCGACTACGCGGCCAACATCGAAAAGGCCGAGGCTCTGGCACCTGTGCAGGCGCGCCCCGCTGCCGCCCAGGCCATGGCCAAGACCGCCACGCCCGGCAAGAGCACCTGCGCTGATGTGGCAGAGCTTTTGAAGCTGCCCCTGCAGAACACCGTCAAATCGCTGGTGCTGGCGACCGACGAGCGCAACGAGGCGGGTGATATCGTCAAAACCCAGGTCTGGCTGCTGCTGTTGCGCGGCGACCATGACATGAACGAGATCAAGGTTGGCAAGGTGCCGGGCTTGGCGGATTTCCGCTTTGCGACGGTGGCCGAGATTGAAGACCATTTTGGCTGCCAGCCTGGTTACCTGGGCCCGGTCAATCTGAAGAAGCCCGTCAAGCTGGTGGTAGACCGCGATGTAGCCGTGATGGCCGACTGGGTCTGCGGCGCCAATGAGGCCGATTACCATTTGACAGGTGTTAACTTTGGCCGCGATCTGCCCGAGCCTGAAGTGGTGGCCGACCTGCGCAATGTGGTGGCTGGCGACAAATCGCCCGACGGCAAGGGCGAGCTGCTGATCGAGCGCGGCATCGAGATCGGTCATGTGTTCTACCTTGGCACCAAGTACTCCAAGGCAATGAAGGCGACCTTCCTGGCCGAGAACGGTAAGCCTGCCGAATTCGAGATGGGCTGCTACGGCATTGGCGTCACGCGCCTGCCAGCTGCTGCCATCGAACAGAACCATGACGAGCGCGGCATCATCTGGCCCGACGCGATTGCGCCGTTTACCGTGGTGGTCTGCCCCATCGGCATGGACCGCAGCGAAGCCGTGAAGACTGCGGCTGAAAAGCTACACGCAGACTTGTTGGCTGCGGGCGTGGATGTGATACTGGATGACCGCGGCGAGCGCCCTGGCGCCATGTTTGCCGACTGGGAGCTGATCGGCGTGCCCCACCGCGTGGTGCTGGGTGACCGTGGTTTGCAGGAAGGCATGGTGGAGTACCAACACCGCCGGGATACCGCCGCCACCAAGGTGGCCGTGGCTGACGTGCTGGGCTTTGTCACCAGCCGTATTCAAAAATCTTAAAAAAGCGCACAAGCGCAGAGTCGTTCTGAGGGATTGTCGAGATGACGGGTTCGTCCATTGTTTCATCCGCAGGTGTATCGCGCCGCGCGGCCATGGCTTCGCTGCTGGCGGGGCCGGGCGCGTGGCTGGCTGCACCACAGGCTGCGCATGCGGGCGGCCAGCTGGAAGAGCCCCTGATCGACTCCGTGCGCTCGGCTCTCAGTGCCGCCATCAACAGTGCAGCACCTCCCGAGCCGGTGTTCGTCTCGACCGAAGCCAAGATACGCTACCTGCGCTGGCTTGGCTCAATGAGCGACCGCTTGCGCCGCCGCAAGCCCGATTGGGAAGTGCGCCGCGATTTCCTGCAGACCGTGTGGTATGAGGCCAAGCGTGCGCGTCTTGACGAATCGCTGGTGCTCGGACTCGTGCAGGTGGAAAGCGGTTTTCGCAAGTACGCCATGTCCAACGTGGGTGCACGCGGCTACATGCAGGTGATGCCTTTCTGGACGCGGGTGATCGGCGACGGCGATCCAGGCAAGCTGTTCCACATGCAGACCAACCTGCGTTTTGGCTGCGTCATCCTGCGCCACTACATCGACCGTGAAAACGGCGACCTGTTCATGGCCCTGGGCCGCTACAACGGCAGCCGAGGCAAGGATACCTATCCCAACCTCGTGTACGGCGCGCAGCGCCAATGGCTGTTTGAAAACAAAACGGAAGCCTGATCAATAATCTGATTGCTCCTAGATTGATAGCTGCCTGCGTCCACTCAGTAAGTGCCAAAGCCTGAAAATACAAAAACCACCGTGAGGTGGTTTTTTGTTGCTTCTCCGTTCGGGGCCACATAGCGTGAATGCAGTCCTGGCGAGGCGGCTCAGTGTGTCAGGCGACCGGTGGCGTGGACGGCGGCACCGGCGTGTCGGGTACCTTGTTGGGATCGACCACGGTCACCAGCACCTGGTCGACGCGATAGCTGTCCACGTCCATCACCTCGAACTGATACTTGCCCCAGACGACCTTGTCCGTGCGGCGGGGGATGCGGCGCAGCATCACCATCAGGAAACCCGCCAGGGTCTCGTACTCTTCGGCATGCGGCAACTCGTTCAGCAGCAGGGCGCGTTCCACATCCTCGATGGGTGTGATGCCATCGATCAGCCATGATGTCTCGTCACGGCGCACGATCAGCTCTTCATCCGACGGGCCGACCAGGTCACCCATCACGGTGCTCATCACATCGTTCAGCGTGACAACGCCAACCACCAGGCTGTATTCGTTGACGATGATGGCGAAATCCTCGTGCGCCTGGCGGAACTGGGTGAGCACCTCGGCCAGCGTCAGCCGGTCGGGCACCACCAGCGCCTTGTGCACCAAGGCTTCGTCGGTCAGCTTGATGGGCTGGTTGTTCAGCACGCGCTGGAACAGATCCTTGGCATCGACATAGCCCACCACATGGTCGATGTCGCCCACGCACACCGGGTAGGTGGAAAACGGCTCTTCGGCGATGCGGGCGCGAATGATGTCGTCGCTGTCGTCCTGGTAGAAGAAGGCAATGCGATCGCGCTGCGTCATGGCCGAGCCCACGGTGCGCGAGTCAAGCTCGAACACATTGGCGATCACCTGCTGCTCTCCGATGGCGAGCAGGCCGGTCTTGGCGCCCACTTCGGTCAGCGCGAGGATGTCTTCGGAGGTGATGCGCTCGTCCCGCACCGTGGGCAGGCCCAGGAGCTGTGTGAGGCCTGTAGCCAGCCGGTTGAAAAGCCACACCAGCGGCTTGAACACTACCGTGAGCCACTGCATGGGCCGGCACACCAGCACGGCCAGGCGCTCGGGCTCAGTCATCGACAGGCGCTTGGGCAGCAGATCGGCCAGCAGGATGAACAGCGAAGTCACCAGGGTGAACGAGGCGAGAAACCCAACGGTGGCGGCGCGCTCGGTGCCCAGCCAGGGCTCGGTCCATGCTGCAAAGAAGGGGGTGAGCGCGCCTTCGCCGACCACGCCGCCCAGAATGGCGACTGCGTTGACACCGATCTGCGCCACCGTGAAATATTCGCCCGGCTGCTCTTGCGTGCGGATGACAAGGGCAGCTCGCGCATCGCCATCGTCCACCATTTGCCGCAACCGCAGGCGGCGCGAAGCGGCCAGCGAGATCTCCGCCGTGGAGAAAAAGGCGCTGAGGGCAATCAGCAAGGCAATGGTGAGGAGGCTCTGCGTCACATTCATAAGCAAAAACGGTTGGAGCAGTGCAGACCGGCTGCTCGCATCTATCGGCGAAAGCGTTGGCAGGGCGCGTGGGCACTGCCGATTCTTGAAATTTGTTCAATGGTCGCATGCCAGCCAAGCGGCTGGCAAGTGCTTTCGTGAGGGCGGCGCTGCAGGCTTTGCAGCGCCAGATTGGCATGGTTGGGCTTGCCGCTCTTGAAGGGCGCAATGCCAAACCCCAGCCAGCTTACCGCATGCGCCTGCCGCCAGCGGCGACAAGGCCATTGCAAGAGCTGCGTGGCGCGCACAAAAAAGCCGCCTTGTAGGCGGCTTTCATGAGGAATTGATCTGGATCAGGCCGCAGCCACCAGTTGCTGCAATTCACCCGATTCGTACATTTCCATCATGATGTCCGAGCCACCGATGAATTCGCCCTTCACGTACAGCTGGGGAATGGTGGGCCACTGGCTGTAGTTCTTGATGCCTTCGCGGATTTCGGGATCTTCCAGCACGTTCACGGTGGTGATGTTCCTGGCATCAACGCCGCTGGCCTTGAGGATCTGCACGGCGCGGCCGGAGAAGCCGCACTGTGGAAAGCTGGCTGTTCCCTTCATGAACAGCACGATGTCATTGCCCTTGACCAGTTGGTCGATGCGTTGTTGGGTATCGCTCATGGGTTGGCTCCGTCTTGGGAGAGTGGTTTCAGTGTTGTGTGAATTAGCGCTTAGGTAAGGGCAGACCGCCCCATATCAAGCCGGATGGAAACCATTATTTCACGGAAGTCCATTGTCCGCCGCTGGCGCGCTCGATGCCAGCAAGGTCCTTGCGGCTTTGTACCTGGGCAAAACCCCGTGCTGCGAGCAGGGCGCGTACATCGCCCGCCTGGTCCCAGCCGTGCTCGATCAGCAGCCACCCGCCGCTTCGCAGGTACTGCGGCGCGGTGTTCACGATATGGCGGATATCGTCTAGGCCGTCGGCGCCGCTCGTCAGGGCCTGGCGTGGCTCATGGCGCAGCGCGGGCATGTGCGGGTCGTCATCGCGGATATAGGGCGGGTTGGTGACGATGGCATCAAAGTCGCCATGCAGCGCCGACAGCCAGTGGCTGTGGGCAAAGTGGACGCGCAATTGCAGCCGCGCCGCATTGGCCCTGGCGACGGCAATCGCATCGAGGCTCGCATCCACCGCCCACACCTCGGCGGCGGGCCGCTCATGCTGCAGGGCCAGTGCAATGGCACCGCTGCCGGTGCCCAGATCGGCCAAGCGCAGCTGTGGCGGGCCTTCCCCGTTGCCGGGCAGCAGCTCCAGTGCCCAGTCCACCAGAGTTTCGGTGTCAGGGCGCGGGTCCAGCACACGGGCGTCCACCGCCAGATCCAGTCCGTAAAAGCCTTTATGGCCGGTCAGGTAGGCCACGGGCTCGCCGTCTGCGCGGCGTTGCAGCAACTGCTGCCACTGCGCCGCCTGCTCGGCGCTCAAGGCATCGCCGTCATGGGTGATGAGCCAGGCGCGGCTGTGTGTGGGCTGGCCGCACAGGTGCAGCAGCAGCATCTGCGCATCGATGCGCGCGATGCCTTGGGCAGCTGCCTGGGCCAGCGCCTGTGCGACCGTCATGGGTGTGGATGCATTCATTTCTATGATTTTGATAGCAATCTGCGCTTGCTAGTTGCGCGCAGACTGCACAAAAGGCCTGGATTGCAGGATCAGGATACGGTCTCCGGCCACGGCCCATTCGATGTCCTGCGTGCGCGCGCTAAAGCGCGCCTCGATCGCCGCACCTGCATCTGCCAGGCGTTGCACCAGTGCATCCGTCAGCACCTGGCGCTGTGCCACTGCCACTTCCTGCACGCCACCACCGGGCGCAAGGCGCAGTTCGGTGTCTTCGGCAGAGCGGCTGAGCACCTGCACGGCGCGGCTGCGACGCGAGTACAGCACCTGCTCGGCTACGCGGCGGCCCTCCACCACGCGGATGCCGATGCCGCGCTTGGCAGCAATGAAAACGCTGTGCGACGTGCCACCCAGCGGGTCGCGCGTCACCATCACGCCCGAGGCGTCAGAATCCACGGCCTTTTGCACCAGCACGGCCATGGCGACGGCGTCCTGCGCAATGCCTGCGGCGCGGCGCGCCTCCCAGGCCTCGAAATTGAAGACCGAGGCCCACACCTTGCGCACGGCGTCCAGCAGCGCGGCTTCGCCCTTCACGTTGGGCACGGTGGTGTAGAGGCCCGCTCCGCTAAAGCCGGGCAGGTCTTCCGAACTGGATGAGCTGCGCACGAACACGCCTGCTGCCTGCAACTGGCTGGCCCAGCGTGCCTGCAGATGCTGGGTGAGGATGGCGTCCAGCGGCATCTGCTCGATCTCGGCGCGCAGCGCTGCCAAAGCAGTGCGGCGCACGGCGGCGTCGCTGTCAAAGCCGGGCTGCTGCTGCATGCGCGCCATTTTTTCTGCCAGGCCAAAGCGTTGCATGGCACTGGTGTAGCTGCCAAAGGGCACACAAAAGCCGTCCGGCACACTGATGCCCGCTATGGCGGCATGTCGCACCTCGCCCAGATTGGCGGCCTTGGCACCGCATTGGCTGCGATTTTGCGCGCGCAGGGCAGCCAGCGGCTGCAGGGCGGTCGTTCGCGTGTCCTTGTGGATGCTGGCGCCCGCAACGCTGCGCTTGAGCGCCGATTTCTGGATGGCGTTCTCGCGCTCGTCGGCCGTTGCGGCACGCAGCTGGTAGTCCTTGGCGCCTACGGTCAACTGTACCCATTGGCCGTTGTGGGCCGCCAGCACGCGGCTGGCATCGCGCACATAGGCATTGGGCACCCCCCAGCCCCTGGCGAGCAGGTTGACGTGCGAGACCATGGTGGAGGGCTGCTCGGTCACCACGCCAGCGACGGGTGGCAGGGTGATGGGCACCTGGCGCAGCACGACGATGTCGCTGGGCAGCAGGTCGCGCGCCTGGTCGATATCGTCCACCAGGCGCAGGCGGCCTACGGCCTGGCCTGGGTTCAGCGGCAAGAAGCGTTGCTGTCCGATCAGGGCGCTTTGCGTGACCGGCGCGATGCCTGCGCCAGCAGCCACCTGTTCCTGCGCGCTGGAGTTGGCCTTGAAGCGCACGGGCGCAAAAAAGCTGCCTTGCAGGCGGGCTTCGGTCTCGCGCAGCAGGGTGGCGGTCAGCTGGTCGCCTTCCCAGAACTCGTACACAAAGCCATCGATCTGCGGCTGCCAGCTGAGCGTGCCCAGAATGAAGCGGCGGCCCGCGTCACGGTAGTTGCGGTTCAATGCCTCCTTGCCGCCCGCGAGCAGGCCTTGCTCGCGCAGAAAGCGGTCGTGCAACTGAAAACGGGGGGTGTTGATGAAATACAGGCGAGGTGCCGGCCGGGCCTGGCGATCGATCACAAAGATGACATGGGGCTGGGCCAGCGGCGTGCCTGTGTTGTAGACGCGGGCGAACTGGTCAAACTCCGCCTGGCTATGCAGCGCTGCCGCAAAAGGCTGGCTGCTGTGATTGCCCATGGCTTGCGAGGGCGTCGGCGTGCCTGCAGGCCGCGCCATCAGCTCCTGCGGCGCGGCGGTGCCAGCCGCGCGACCGTCTTCGTACATGGATGGCTTGCGCGCCAGTTGGGCGGAGGCGCCACTGGCAGCCAGTGCCAATGCAACGCACAACGCCGAGCGTATGGCAATACCGGGGCGGTGGGTGAACATGGTGCGCCAGTCTTGCTGGTTTACTGGTTGACTTCCAGCTCGGCCAGCAGCTCGGCCTCACGCTCCGATTGCAGGGCGTCCATCAACTCTTTCAGGTCGCCATCCATGATGAAGCTCAGTTTGTACAGGGTCAGATTGATACGGTGGTCGGTGCAGCGGCCTTGTGGAAAGTTGTAGGTGCGGATGCGGTCGCTGCGGTCGCCCGAGCCGATCAGGCCCTTGCGCATGGCCGCTTCCTTGGCGGCGCGCTCGCTGCGCTCCTTTTCCTGGATGCGCGCCTGCAGCACCTGCAGCGCCTTGGCCTTGTTGCTGTGCTGGCTGCGGCCGTCCTGGCATTCGGCAACGATGCCGGTGGGCAAGTGCACCACGCGCACGGCCGAATCGGTTTTGTTGATGTGCTGGCCGCCTGCGCCGCTGGCGCGGAAGGTATCAATGCGCAGGTCGGCCGGGTTCAGGGTGATGGCCTGCTGCTCGTCGGGCTCGGGCATCACGGCCACGGTGCAGGCGCTGGTGTGGATACGGCCCTGCGTCTCGGTGGCGGGGACGCGTTGCACGCGGTGGCCGCCGCTTTCAAAACGCAGGGTGCCGTATACGTTGTCACCGCCATCGATGCGCAGCACCACTTCCTTGTAACCACCGAGTTCTGCCTCGTTGGCGCTCATGATCTCGACCTTCCAGCCCATGCGTTCGGCGTAGCGCGTGTACATGCGGGTGATGTCGCCGGCAAACAGCGCCGATTCGTCGCCGCCGGTGCCTGCCCGCACTTCGACGAAGGCGGGGCGGGCGTCATCCGGGTCCTTGGGCAGCAGCATGCGCTGCAACTGGGCTGCCAGTTGTTCCAGCTCCGCTTCGCCGTTGGTGATTTCTTCCTGCGCCATGTCGGCCATGTCTGGGTCGGCCAGCATGTCGCGGGCACCTGCAATGTCCGATTCCACCTGCGCAAAGCGTGCATAGCGTTCGGCCACGGCCGCCACATCGGTGTGCTCGCGCGAGAGCTTCATGAACTGCGGCATGTTGGCCATGATGTCTTCGCGCGAGAGCAGGAAATCCAGCTCCTTGAGGCGTTCGGCATAGCGTTCCAGCTGTTGGCGGAGGAAGTCTTTCATGATAATTTTGGTGTCAAATAGCCCTGCAGCAGCAGCCGTACAAGTGACGCGCTATCAAAAACAGGAGCGAAAAGAGGAAGGGAAGGGGCGGGTGGCTGCAGCGGGAGCAGCGTCGCTACAAGCCGGATTGGTGGCCGCCGCGCTGGCCACGCAGAAAGAGGCGTGAGACCACATCGGCGGTCTGTGCGCGTGCATCGGCGTCGCCCGCGTGCAGCTCGGCCATGGTGCCGTGCAACATCTTCTGCGCGAGGCCGCGCGAGAGGGCTTCGAGCACGGCATCCACATCTTCGCCCTTGGCCAGGCGCTTTTTGGCGCGTTCTATCTCGGCTGCGCGCCAGACGTCGGCCTGTGCATGAATCTGCTGGATGAGTGGTACCGCGCCGCCCTCTGGGGCGCGCTGGTCCATCCATTGCACAAAGCGCTGCACGCCGGTGTCGATGATGGTTTCGGCCTGCACCACGGCTGCCTGACGCAGCTCCTGCCCGGCCTTGACGACATGGGCCAGGTCGTCCACGGTGTAGAGATACACATCGCCCAGGTCCTTGACCTCGGCTTCGATATCGCGCGGCACGGCCAGATCGACCATGAAGATCGGGCGGCGCTTGCGCTTTTTGAGCGCGCTTTCCACGGCGCCCAGGCCAATGATGGGCAGGCTGGACGCTGTGCAGCTGATGATGGCGTCGTACTCGTGCAGGTGATCGGGCAACTCGGACAGGCGCATGGTGCTGGCGCCAAACTGCGCGGCCAGCTTTTCGCCGCGCTCCAGGGTGCGGTTGGCGATGGTGATGTGCGCGGGCTGCTTGGCCGCAAAGTGCGTGGCACACAGCTCGATCATCTCGCCTGCGCCGACAAACAGGACGCGGATCCTGGTGAGGTCCTCGAACAGCTGGCCTGCCAGCCGCACGGCCGCTGCTGCCATGCTGATGCTGTGCGCGCCGATCTCGGTGGATGAGCGCACTTCCTTGGCGATTGCAAAGCTTCGCTGAAAGAGCTGGTTGAGCGTGGTGCCCAGCGAGCCGGCGTCTTCGGCGGCACGCACGGCATTTTTCATTTGGCCGAGAATCTGCGCCTCGCCCAGCACCATGGAGTCGAGCCCGCTGGCCACACGGAAGGCGTGGCGCGCGGCAAAGCCGTCCTGCAGGGAATAGGTGTATTTCTGCAGCGCCTCGGGTGGCAGATTGCCGCTTTGGGCCAGCCAGCGCAGGGTGTGGTCCAGCGCAGGCTCGCGGGCCGCGCAGTAAATCTCGGTGCGGTTGCAGGTGGACAGGATGGCGGTTTCCACACCGGCATGGCTGTGCACACTCGAAATCGAGGAGCGCAGACTCTGCAAAGTCGGCGCAATCTTGTCGAGTGCAAATGCAAACCGGCCGCGTATATCGACCGGCGCCGTCGTGTGGTTGATGCCCAGGGCCCAAACTGCCATGGCATGGATTATAAAATCTCTGCCAAACCAGCGCTTGTCGTGTCAGTACCACCTTGACTTATATCAATCACCTCGTTTTATGCCTGCTATCGCCAGTCTGTGGCATCTGCTGAATTTTTGTGCTCCAGCCGCAGCTCTGTCAGTGCTTCTGGTGCTTGCACGCTGGGTCTTTGCGCGCAAGGCAGTGCCGCTCTTGCCGTGGTATGGCCAGTTGGCGTTACATTTTTTGGCAGGATGTGCTGCGCTTTTTGTAGCGCTGCTGTGGCAGGGGCGCGACGGAAGTGTGGCGGGTTATGCACTCCTGGTATTGGCTCTCGCCACTAGCCAGTGGGCTGTGCTTGGTGGCTGGCGGCGTTAGCTCCATGCAGCTTTACAATTCAGACATAATTGCGGGATGAACTCCGCACAGACCCCGCCAAGCCGCCGTTTCAGGTGGCTTTTCTTTATTGGTTTCTTTGCTGCGGGAGTCGCTGGCGTGGCCCTGATCTGCGGATCGCAGGCCTTGTTGTTTGTCGATACCAATGATTTTCAGCGCGTTGTCGGTCACCTGTACCTGACCCCTATGGGGGACGGCATTCGCTGGGCGCTGCCGGAGCGGCCCTTCCGCATGCCTGGCAATCCAGAACTGGCTTCCCACATCTTCACCTTTGCAGGCTGGGTGCAACGTTACCTGCCGGGGGCGGTTTTCGATATCTCCCGCACCGCGCTGGCGGCCAAGCTGCTGCTGCTGGCGTATGCCAGCGTGCTGGCCTGGCAGTGCGCAGCCGCATTGCAGCGCGGGGCGGTGTGGTGCACGGTTTTTGCCCTGGGCTGGCTGGCCGTATTCTTCATGGCGCACAACATCGGCATGGCCCAGTCGTTCTATGCCGAATACGCATGCCTGGTTGCACTGCCCCTGTTGCTGGTGGGTATGCTGGCATCGCGCCGGACGGTGCGGCTCCTGTGCCTGGGCCTTGGGGCCCTGGTGTGCGGATTGGCCAAGGTGCAGTACTTCTATCTGCCGCTGCTGGCGCTGGTGTGCGTGTGGGCTGCCAGCCGTTGGCAGCGGATGGTGCCCGACAGGGCGCTCCTCAAGCTGCTGTTGGCCGTACAAGTGGTGTGCCTGGTGCCCTTGCTGATCGGCAAGAATGCCGGGCTCAATGCCTACCATGGGGTGTATCTGGGCTCGTACATGGTGCTGACGCCCGCGCAGCTCGATGACTTGGGCGTGCCGACAGACCGGCGTGCCTGCATCGGTGTGGATGCCTGGGGCAATGCGCTCTCCGGCCCGGGCGGCACCCAGGTGCAGCACACCGAGCACACCTGCTACCCCGTCACGCCCAAGATGGGCAAGGCCGACGTGCTGCGGCCCTATCTGCACCATCCGCAAGTTCTGTGGCGCCTGGCCGAATATGCGTTGCCCAGCCATTTCACCGTGCAGTACTTCCATGTGTTTCCTGGAAGTTTCTACCTCAGGCGGGTGGAAGGCGGAGCATCTGGGGTGACGGACCTGCTGCTACGCATGACCGAGGTGCGTGAGCGTACCATCACGCCACTGGCGCCGCTGTTCCTGTTGGGCTCCCTGCTGCTTTTTGCGGCCAGCCGCAGCCGCCATGCCAGCGGGCTGCGCCAGTTGGCGGCGGGGAGCCTGCTGCTGGGGCTGTTTGTGGTGTCTCAGGTCATCATCGTGCTGTTGGGGGAAGGCGTGCGCGACATGAGCAAGCATCTATGGGCTGCCCAACTGGCGCTGGATATGCTGGTGCTTCTGACCGGCTTGCAATGCCTGGGGTGGCTGTGGGTGTGGAGGCGTCGCAAGGCAGCGGGGCACGCCCCGGAGGTTTCGGCGCCTGTACTGCCGGGAATGCTCGGCACCCATCAAAAAAGTGAGTAACTGACGCTTGCCGTAAAAGGCTTTTAGGCAGTTTTATCGTTATAAATGAGGCAGAACTTGCGCTGCAAGCTTCTCTTTTGATAACAACCTGTGGGAGACACTCGATGAAGAAATTTGTGTTGATCGGCCTGTCCGTCGTGGCTGGGCTGGCATTTGTGACCGCTGCGCAGGCGCAGCAGCCGTTTCCCTCCAAACCGATACGTGTCGTCATCGGCTTTCCGGCTGGCGGTCCGCTGGATCAGCATGCCCGTCTGCTGACCGACAAGCTCCAGGGCGTGCTGGGCCAGCCCATCATCGTGGATTACAAGCCCGGCGCAGGTGGTGCGGTGGGTGCGCAGGATGTGATGAAGTCGCCCGCCGACGGCTACACCTTGATGCTCGCCAATACTGGTGTGATGGTGATCAACCCGGCGCTCTATCCCAAGCTGCCTTACAGCACCTTGAAGGATTTCACGCCGGTGGCACGCACGGCCATGCAGCCGCTGGCGTTGCTGGTCAACAACAAGGTGCCGGCCCAGAATCTGCAGGAGTTCATTGCCTATGCCAAGGCCAATCCTGGCAAGGTCAACTTCGGTTCGGCGGGCAATGGTGGTATCAGCCATCTGGTGCCCGAGATGTTCAAGAGCACGACCAGCCTTGATCTGGTTCATATCCCATACAAGGGCAGCGCACCGGCTTTCACCGATCTGGTGGGTGGCCAGGTCCAGTTCATGGCCGAGAGCATTCCGCAGGCAGCCGCCTACCACAAGCAGGGCAAGGTGCGTGCACTGGCCGTGACCAGCAAGGAGCGCAACCCTGCGCTGCCCGAAGTGCCTACCGCCATCGAAAGCGGGCTCAAGGGCTTCGAGGTGGTAGGTTTCTATGGTTTCCTCGCGCCCGCTGGTACGCCCAAGGAGGTGGTGGCCAAGCTCAGCAGTGCCTTTGGCCAGGTGATGCAGATGCCCGATGTGCGCGGGCGAATGGTAGAGCAGGGCGCTGATCCTGCTTTCCTGGGCGCCGATGAGTTCGCCAAGTTCCTGACGGGCGAAATGCCGCGCTGGGCGGCGGCCGTCAAGGCATCGGGTACCAAGATGGATTAAGGCGAGATCGCTTGAAAAGCCTGCTGAGGTGAACCTGATCTTTCAGTATCGCAAACATCGCCAGCACAAGATCAAATAAAAACGGCCTGAGCCCAGTGCAATACCGGACTCAGGCCATCTTGCCCGCAAACTGGCAGACCATCTGAAGAGGTCTGCCAAAAAATTGCGGTTTTTCAGGTGCCAGTGCTCCTTTTCTCGTTTTGGAGCAAGGCCCTTACATGCGCTGGCGGCGGCGCGACTGTTGCCAGCCCAGCAACCCCATCATGGCGGCAAGTATGAGCAAACCGTACTCCGACAGCGTAGGCACGGAGGTGACGCCATTGCCGGCAGATGCGGTCACATTCACCGTGACAGTTGTTACTTGGCAGACCGCCGGACTGGCGGTGTCGCACAAGGTGTAGGTCAGGGTATAGGTACCGGCAGGTGTCCGTGCGGTGGTGGTGACGCTACCGGTAGCAGGGTCCAGCACTACACCCTGCGCTGCGGCTGCTTGGGTGGCACTGTCCGTTCCTACTGTAATGGTGGAGTTGGTGGCAGTGGCCGGTTGGCCGTTTACGGTGTCATTGACGCGCACATTGGCAATGGGCGTAGCAGCAGTCCCGGCAGGGGTTGTGCCCGAATCAGGTTGTGGGCCCACCGCAGGAGTTACCGTTACCGTCACCGTATTGTTGACGCAGGTTGCTGGAGTCAGCCTGTCGCACAACTCATAGGTGATGGTGTAGGTGCCTGGAGGCACAGCAGCCGTGGTGGTGACCTGACCCGTTGCAGGGTCGAGCACTACGCCAGGGTTGGCGGCTGGGGTTACCACACGCAGGGTGGAGTTGGTGGCAGTGGCTGGCTGGCCGTTTACGGTGTCATTGACGCGCACATTGGCAATGGGCGTAGCAGCAGTCCCGGCAGGGGTTGTGCCCGAATCAGGTTGTGGGCCCACCGCAGGAGTCACCGTCACCGTCGCCGTATTGTTGACGCAGGTCGCTGGAGTCAGCCTGTCGCACAACTCATAGGTGATGGTGTAGGTGCCTGGAGGCACGGCAGCCGTGGTGGTGACCTGACCCGTTGCAGGGTCGAGCACCACGCCGGGGTTGGCAGCTGGGGTTACCACACGCAGGGTGGAGTTGGCGGCAGTGGCCGGTTGGCCGTTTACCGTGTCATTGACGCGGACATTGGCAATGGGCGTAGCAGCAGTTCCGGCAGGGGTTGTGCCCGAATCAGGTTGTGGGTTCACCGCAGGAGTTACCGTCACTGTGGCCGTCGTTACCTGGCACACCGTTGGGTTGGCAGAGTCGCACAACTCATAGGTGATGGTGTAGGTACCTGGGGGCACGGCAGCCGTGGTGGTGACCTGACCCGTTGCAGGGTCGAGCACCACGCCGGGGTTGGCAGCTGGGGTTACCACACGCAGGGTGGAGTTGGCGGCAGTGGCCGGTGGCCTTGTTGCATAAATCGGTTTGGGACTGAGTCTCCCCAAACCCCAGACGTAGTTATGCCACGGCCACCGTTTGGGGCGTGCCCAGCTCGGTGAAGCGATTGAGGATGGATGCCCGGAT